>JAOAFW010000181.1 GCA_026416065.1 Fimbriimonadales bacterium | reverse complement strand
GATGTGTATAAGAGACAGGTGTGGCAGGACGCGTCAGTGTGCGAAATCGGGACTGTACGATTGTCGTTCCCAGTGTCGAGATGCGCCAGTCGCCTGTACGAGCTTGAGTTTCCATCGCCGCTACCTTCACAACCTATGGAGATTGTACCTGCTCACGCTCTCGCGGCTGCCCCGATAGTCGTGCTACCTGCCCTTCCAGAAACTCCAGTTGCGCCTCGGTTGTCGGTAGGTTGAGGATCTGCTCAGCGGGTATTGGCGTTCCAAAGCGCACGGTCACTACGCCAAAAGCGGGCTTTGGTACGAGTTTGCCATACGGTAGGACTTTGTCCGTGCCGATAAGCCCCACGGGCAATACGGGCGCGCGCGTCTGTCGCAAAATTAAAAGGATACCCGGCAAAAATGGTTGCAGGTTGCGGGACTCAGAAAGTTCGCCTTCCGGAAAAATCGCCAGCGCCTCGCCGTTCTGAACAGTCTCGATGGCGAGCCTCAAGCCGTTGCGGTCTGGAGCGCGCTGCTTGATAGGAACCGTTTTCGCGAGGCGTGCGATTGCACCAATGATAGGGATATTGGGGATGTCTGCGCGTCCCATAAAGCACAGGTGCCGCGGCGCGGCGTACCAGAGAAACGGCGGATCCGCCAGCGAGAGATGATTGGCGACCACGATCAAACCGCCGCGCCGCGGGACATTCCTGCGTCCCTCAACACGCAACCACACAAAGAATGGGAACCGAAAAGTTATCGCGAACAGAATCTTGAACAACACATAAGCGACATCGAAAACGATTCGGTTCCACAGGGCGCGCATAGAGTCCGATAAGTGGGATTATGTTAACTATAGTCCTCTGGCTGACCTTCTGCTTCCAGCACCGACTCCGCCATATAAATCGGCGCGCGGAAACGCAGGGCGAGCGCAATCGCGTCACTGGGGCGCGAGTCTATCTCGATCTCCTCGTCGCCGTGCAGCAGGTAGATTTTGGCGTAGAAAGTGCCTTGCCACAGGTCATCGATCAAGACGCGGTCGATACTTGCACCCAGCCGTGTCAGGATGTTCCGTATGAGGTCGTGCGTCATTGGACGTGGCGGCGTATCATCGTTCAGCGCAGTAATAATCGCGTGCGCTTCAAACGGTCCGATCACGATCGGCACACTACGTCCGTAGTTGTCGCGTAGTTGTACAAGAAGGGCGCGCGGTTGTCCATGCTCGATGCGCTCATAGACTCCTGACACGCGCACTTCCAGCTCGCGCCCACGGTCTAAACGGGCAGCGCGTTCTTCCAGCTCGCTGCCCGCCTCACCCCCAAACAGTCTCTTCAGCTGGGCTTCGATCTCTTCGAGGTTTTCCTCGTCGTCTTCCTCGAATAAGCCTTCCAAAGGGTCATCATCCTCAAGGTTCTCGAAGAGATCCTCGAACTCGTCGTCGGGGTCTTCGTCGTAGCGTCGTTTGCGTTCGTCGTCGCGCATGGTATCGCCTCCTTAGCCTGCGCGGGTGCGCGCCACAACCTCCATCAAGAAGTCGCGGTTCGACTTCGTACGTTGAAGCAGGCGGATGAGCTGCTCCGCAGCTTCCACGAGGTCTTCCTGATTTGCCAGTAGCCGCCGCAGCTGCCAGATAGCCATCAGTTCCTCTTTAGTGTACAACAGCTCTTCGTGGCGAGTTCCCGAGCGCTTTACATCGATAGCAGGAAATATCCGCCGCTCTGCCAGGTCGCGCGAGAGCACCAGCTCCATATTCCCTGTTCCCTTGAACTCCTCGAAAATCACCTCATCCATCCGCGAGCCGGTGTCTATCAAACAGGTGGCTATGACCGTGAGGCTTCCGCCCTCCTCGATGTTGCGTGCTGCTCCAAAAAACCGTCTCGGACGATACAGCGCAGCGGGGTCGAGACCACCTGATAGGGTGCGTCCACTGGGGCTGGTCGTCAGGTTTGAAGCGCGCCCGAACCGTGTGAGGCTGTCCAGCAGAATTACTACATCTCTCCCCTGCTCCACCAGCCGTTTTGCACGCTCCAGCACCAGATCGGCTACGCGCATATGGTTCTCCGGCGGCTCGTCGAAAGTAGAGCTAATCACCTGCCCTTTGACGGAGCGGCGCATATCAGTAACTTCTTCAGGTCGCTCATCCACAAGCAGCACAAGCAGGATAACCTCGGGATGATTGCTTGTGATACTGTTAGCAATATTTTTGAGCAGTGTGGTCTTCCCTGCTTTGGGCGGTGCGACAATCAGGGCACGCTGTCCCTTACCGATGGGCGCAATCAGGTCGATGATGCGCCCAGAAATGTTTTCTGGGGTGGTTTCCATCGCCAGCCGCTGATTGGGGTAAAGAGGGGTAAGCTGCTCGAAATCTTTTCGGCGGCGCATCTCATCAGCGGGCACACCGTTGATGGCTTCAACGCGAAGCAAACCATAATACTTTTCGCCTTCTTTGGGTGGACGTGCGACACCAAAGACGAGATCTCCTGTGCGCAGTCCGAACCGCTTGATTTGCGACTGTGAGACATACACATCCTCGCTCACGCTCTGAAGGTTGGGGTGTCGGCGCAGGAAGCCCCAACCATCGGGCAGGATTTCCAGAATGCCCCAGGCATGTTCACTGCCCGGCTCCTGTGCCGTTGCCTTAAGGATGTGATAGATCAATTCCGCCTTATCTTCGGTCTCGTCGCTGACTCCAACGCGCTTGGCGCGACGCTTGAGGTCGCTCAAGGGCTGTTGCCACAGGTGTTTGAAATCGATTGTTTCTTTGGTAGCTTTAGGGCGCATCTCCACCTCCAAACCATCGCCTGCGCCATTAGACTGCGATGGAACTGGGGTCGGGCCGTTCAGCGCCTCAGTTTGCTCTTCGGGTGCAGTGGTACGTGTGCGTTTCCTCATCGTAAGTCCCATCCAGTATCAGAGTGTTCTACCCGCCATACTGCCTATGCAAAGTGCACTGGCGTGGGAAATGGCTCCGATAGTAGTGTACCGCAATTATACCTCAAACTGGTTATTTTCAAGTGGGCGGCGAGGATAAGCCCCGCCGCCCGCACAGGGGTCAGCGCGCCAGTTCGCCGCCCGGTGTACGAACAACACCCCCAACAGGGGTATTTATGAGAACGGACTGATCTACGATGGCGTAAAGGAAGCGGTTCGAGGCAGCGACATAAAGAGTTGCCACGCCGTTCACGTCTGCCAATACAGGCGCGACACGGATGGGCGACCCCAAGTAGGTCTGCCACTTTACTGTGTTATTGGGGTTGATAGCGTACAGGAAGCCGCGATCATCACCCAAGTAAAGCACGCCGTTCTGGTCTATCGTCGGGTTACAACGACTGATGTTTGGCAGCACGCGTACCCACTTCTGCGATCCATTGGAGGCGCGGATGGCGTGTATCGCGCTCTGCGAGGCAGAATGGCGCACCACCACGTAGACCGTCTCCTCATTCCCGTTGTTCGGGTCGGGACCAATTGAGGGACCCGCCATAATCGCGCGGTCCGCCTCATACTCCCACTGGCGCGAGCCGTCCGCCATAGAGACGCCCCACACGCGTCCACTGTTCGAAGCGCAAACAATAGCTGTTTGATTATTGGAAGTGATTGCGATAGGGCGGTCAACTATGTCCGAATTGACCTCCGGACCGCTACCGTGATCACTCAGGGTTGGCACATCGGTAAACCAGGCATAATCGAGAATCGAGGTGTCTATTGCCAGCACCAACCCGTTGTGAAAGCCCAACACCAGTATGGTCCCTGCTCCCGACACCGCACTGAGAGACGCCGAGGGAATCTGGTCGAAGATAATGCCGCCATAGTCAGCGATGACGTCCTGCACATTCAAGTTGTCGTCCACTTCCACGAACCACGCCAGATACAGGATGATGATGTTACCGAAGTTGTCGGCAAAAACAGGGTAAATATAGAAGCCGTCTGTGAATGCGCCAAAGCCGGTTCGGTAGGCAGGAAAACCGCGCAGTGTCCAGAACACATCCGGGAAGCCATCCACAGGCGTTGCGCTGAACAGCAAGCATTCATATTGCCCACCGGACAGCATCAATGCATCCCACGGTACGGGCGGTAGAACCAGTGCGCCGTCATTATCAACGATATACACGGCGGCGTTCATGAAAATAGGCGTCGACGGCTGTCCCCAGAAAGGTCCGAACGAGCCTGTCACGCGCCCGTTGACTGCGTTGTAAAAGGTGTAGCGGGTGTAGCGTGACCCTGTGGAGGGGTGCTGTGGTACCCAAAGGGCGGTCGGAGTAGGCATCGCGGGCTCTTCCAGCGCGCCTCCAGAACGATACCAGCGTACCGCCGGGTTGTTGGGACCCGCGACATCAGGTGCATAATGGCTGCGGCGCATATCGCGTCCCCATGTGGGCCAAGGCGCATCCAACAGTGGCTCCGTGATGGGGGGTGGCTGCGTATACGCTGTTGCAACGCCCAGCGCAATCGCCAGCCCAAGGATCCATCGTTTCATCGTCATATCAAGCCTCCAGCACCGTAATTTTGGCATATCCATCCTTTCTCCTGCAGGTGCAAGCAGGAATCCCCCTCCCCTACCCCGAATTTTTGACGGCGATGAACACGCTGCGTATCGGGTTTGTGGGAAGCGGTTTTGTGGCGCGGTTTCACGCGCAGGCGTTCGCGTCGGTACGCAATGCAGAGATTACAGCGATTATGACACGCGACGCCCACAAAGGCGAGGAACTGGCGACGTTCTGTCGCGCTTTGGGTGTCGGCAACCCAAGACTTTATGCGGATGTACGTGAACTGGTGCGCGATCCAGAGGTGGACGCGGTATGGTTCCTTGCGCCGAACTACGTGCGCGTGGAACTCATTGAGGCGATTGCTGATGAAGTGAAATCCGGGCGGGCGCAGTTGAAAGGGCTGGCTGTGGAAAAGCCACTCGCCCGCAACTTGAAAGAGGCGCGCCAGATTGTGGCGGCGGTCGCCGAAGCCGGCATCCCGCATGGGTATCTGGAAAATCAACTATTCGCGCCCGCCTTAGTTCGCGGTAAGGAGTTGCTGTGGCGGCGCGGGGCTGCTGTAGCGGGCGAACCGTACCTTGCCCGATGCGCGGAAGAACACAGCGGACCGCACCGCGCATGGTTCTGGCGCGGCGATTTGCAGGGTGGTGGCGTGCTAAACGATATGATGTGCCACAGCGTCGCCGCAGGATGGTACGCGCTGACGCCACCCGAACAACCCCTCTCTGCCCTACTCCCCTGCTCCGTATCGGCGCAAATTGCGTGCCTCAAGTGGGCGCGACCCGAATACGCCCAAAGACTGCGCCAAAGCTACGCCCACGAGATGGAAGTCGACTACACCAAATCGCCCGCTGAAGACTATGCCACCGCCCGAATCGAGTTCAAAACCCCCAAAGGGCATAAAGCGATAGTGGAAGCCAGTACTTCGTGGTGCTTCGTAGGACCCGGATTGAGATTGACCTTTGAGGTGCTGGGTCCCGAATACTTGCTTGCCATCAACACGCTACGGGGCGAGGGTGAAATCTTTTTCAGTCGAGCGGTTCAAGGTGAAGCGGGTGAAGATATTGTCGAGAAACAAAACGCGGAACAAGGACTAATGCCTTATCTCGCGGATGAGGCGCACGCCTACGGCTACGTCGCAGAAAATCGGTATTTCACAGAGTGCTTCCTTACGGGCACGAAGCCGTTTTGTGACCTCGATTACGGTGCGAGGATTACGGAGTTGCTCATGGCGGCTTACCTAAGTGCAGAGCGTGGCGCGACGGTTTCTCTGCCCTGCCCCGATCTGGAGACCTTTGTGCCTGCCGTAGCACGCGGTGTGTGGCAAGGCTAACAAGGTACACTTCTGCTTGACATGAAGTGGCGGGAGAACCTGCTTGAGAAAATCGGCGCCCTGGTGACGGCAGTGCTGCTGGCGCTGTATGTGCAATCGCAGCTGCACCCAGTGATTGAGCGTGCCTATGAGGTGCCAATTGAGCTGCATAACACGCCACCCAACTACGAGGTGCGCCTTGAAACAGGTTCACGCGCTCGCGTCGTCGTGCGGGGGGTGAAAGAGCTGGTTGAGCAGACCCGCCCCGAGCAGATACGCGCGTCCATCGACCTTTCACAGGCGAAGCCGGGCGACAATCGCCTGTCTATCCGGCTGGATTATCCTGCAGAATGGCGCGACCGACTGACCGTGACCCCGGAACGCCCCTTTGCGCGCGTGACGACGGAGCCGCGCCTGAGCCGACAGTTCCCCGTGCGCGTGAACTTAACCGGCGTTCCGGATCTGCAGGAGGTCTTAGCCGAGGCGATTCCAGAGCCGGGCAGTATACGCATCACGGGAGCTGCCTCTCAGGTACGGCGGGTACGCGGCGTACAAGTTAACTTTGACATGACTGGACTGCAAGGCGACCTCGAGATTGAAACGGCGCCGACACCTGTGGACGAGAACGGTAATCCCGTGCTGAATGTGCAGATGACGCCTGAGCAAGTGCGCTTGAAAGTGCGCCTTATTCCCCAGCCTACATCTAAGACGGTGCCCGTCAGCCCCCGATTAGATGACCTGCCGCCCTTCCCCTATCGGGTCATCTGGTTCTCGGTGGAACCTGTATCCGTGCAGCTTCGAGGCAGTCCAGCCCGCCTTGCCCTGATTAATGTGGTTGAAACCGCACCCATCTCACTGCGCAGCAAAACCAGCGACACGGAAATTCGCGTGCCCCTCAAAGCCCCCGCGGGGGTCGAGATTCTTGGCGCACGAGAGGTGACCGTGCGAGTGCGCATTCAAAAAGAGGCTCAGCCAGAACCTCCCCGCCCTAAACCGAGCACGGAGGTCGAACCCCAGCCCAAGGAGGAAAACTAATATGGCGCAAGTGTACACGGATGCTGATGCACCCCTCACGCCCCTGCAGGGACGCACGGTCGCTATTTTGGGCTACGGCTCACAAGGACATGCCCAGGCGCAGAACCTGCGCGATAGCGGTGTTAAGGTAATCGTGGGAGCACGTCCGGGCATTTCATGGGAACGTGCTGATTCAGACGGCTTTGAGGTTTGTACCGTCGCCGAGGCGGTTCAGCGTGCAGATGTGCTGATGCTTCTGGTCAACGATGAGCAGCAGCCTACCCTGTACCGCGAACAGATTGCGTCTCACCTGCGCCCGGGACACGCGCTGGGATTCGCGCACGGCTTCAACATCCATTTTGGACAAGTTGCGCCGCCTGAAGATATCGATGTGTTTATGGTTTCACCGAAGGCGGTCGGACCTCAGCTGCGTCGGCTGTATCAACAAGGGTTTGGCGCACCCTGCTTGATTGCTGTTCACCAGGATTATTCGGGCGAGGCAAAAGCAATCGCGCTGGCTTATGCACGCGCACTGGGAGGCACTCGCGCAGGCGTGTATGAGACCACTTTCAAGGAAGAGTGCGAAGCAGACCTATTTGGTGAGCAAGCAGTGTTGTGTGGTGGTGTACCTGCATTGATACGTGCGGCGTTCGAGACCCTCGTCGAGGCGGGTTATGCCCCCGAAGTCGCCTACTTCGAGTGCCTTCACGAGCTTAAGCTGATTACAGATTTGATTTACGAGGCAGGCATTCGTGGCATGCTATTTGCTATCTCCGACACGGCGCAGTACGGTGCGATGACACGGGGCGAACGCATCGTAGACGACCATGTACGCCAAACCCTGCGTGAAGTTCTCAGTGAGATACGGCGTGGCGAGTTCGCCCGTGAATGGATTCTGGAAAATCAGGCGGGACGCCCCGTGTTTCGCGCGTTGGAACGCGCCACAGAACAACACCTTATCGAACAGGTAGGCGAAGCAGTGCGCTCGCGAATGGGTAAAATATAACCGTACCAGCCACTACCCGGTTGCTTCAGCCTACTTGAACGGTGTCTTCTTTGCAATCTGTGCCAGCGTTAGCTCGCGCATTGATTGCTCTGCATAGTCGCGCAGTCCAATCCAGAAAAAGTGCGCTGCGCACGGATGGGTCGCCGAGCAGACACGGTTCCGATCCAGCAGGCAATGGGGCTTCTCGATCAGCCCCTCCACCGCCGACACGATTTCATAGAAGCTGATCTCTTCGGGTGAGCGACATAGCATAAAACCCCGTTTCGCCCCCCGAAATGAGCGCACAATCCCTGCCCGCGAGAGGTCGTCAAAGATGTTGTAGAGGAAGTGCTGTGAGATGCCTGTCTCCTCCGCCAGTTCTTTGACTGTGACTATCGCCCCCTCGCCGCGCTGCGCCAGATGCGCCAGCGCCGCAATTGCATATTCCGATCTTGCTCCTAAATCCAGTAGCTTCGTCATAAAGAATCAACTCCTCGCGACCATTCGATAAGATTATACCATTGACTCGAATGTAGCATGAACATCCTTGTGCAATCCCGAGCCGCAGAGAGAATGTCCGCAGGACTTTCACTTTCTCCGTCGCCCCAGCATCATCCATGCCCCGGTTGCCAGTACGCCCAGCGCGCCGAGGGGGAAAATCCAGTCGCTCACGCGCTCCCAGAGCGTATACTCGCCCCGTGCGATGCGCAGTCCGCGTAGCAACTGTGCAGGCGTGAACTCCAAACCGAACTCGTAGTGGCGTATTACCCCTTCGCTATCCAGAAACACCAGCAGGTTTGGATGGTCTTTCACCTGCTCTGAGACATAGGTGAAGCGAAAATCAATGGCGTCCAGTAGCTCGAACAGCGCGTCGTCTTCAGGTACGACGGCGATGCGCCAGTTTGAACGGTTCAGGCTGTGCTTGCGCTGGAACGCCGCCATCTCCTCGCGCCCCTCTTTCGGGTCGAAGCTGAAGGTCAGCACAGTATAGGCATCATCAGGCAGGTTCAATTGAGCGAGCGCCTTGCTCACACTGCGGCTAATCACGACGCACGCGCTGGGACAGCCAGCATAGATGGGACTGAGAATGACAGGCTTGCCCTTCAGATCGCTCAGGCGGAACGCGCGCCCCCGCGTGTCCACAAATTGCACATCGGGAGGCGTTGTCGCCAGCGTCTTGCTGAGGTTAGGCGGGATACCCTGCCCGAAAGCAGGGCATCCCAGCGCGAATGACAGGAGGTATCCAGCAAGTCGTCTCATTTCGGCAGTCTCGTCTGTTCACTGGGCTGTTGCGGTGGCTGGAGCATGTTGTCCACACTGCGATAGCCCGGCGCGTTCGCAAGCACCCCGCGCGTCATCGACTCGTAAACGGGATAGGTGTACGAAATCGCAATCAACAGCAGCGTTGCCGTAACCCACGGACGCAGGTTCACCACCAGCGGGGTCGACTGCTCGTGCACAGCTTCGGCGATGGGAAAGTCCACCTCAGGCTGCTTGACGGACTTGGCAAACAGGGTGCCCACCAGCGAGACTACGAAGAACAGGAAGCCCACCACCGCTATCGTACCGCCCAGCGCGCCCACGTGCGACCAGAACAGCCAGTCGCCGCGATAGAGATGTTCCTGCGACGGATCCAGATAGCTGATGCCGAGGTTGCTGCGGCGCGGCGCGCCCTGCAAGCCCGTAATCGACAGCGCAATCTCAAAAATCACGAAACCGATCATCCACAAGTACGGCGCAGCCAACGCCAGCGGCTTCGCTTTCACCTCTACGCCGCGCAACTTGGCAATCAGATACAGCGTCATGCCCAAGAAACTCAGCGTCACTAAGCCGCCAACCGTTGTGTGGAAGTGCCCCACAATCCACGCCGTGTTATGCACAATCAGGTTCAGGTTGTACGAGGCGTTCACGATTCCCGTGATGCCGCCAAACAAGAACAAGATCAACCCCGAAATCAAGTAGGCGAAAAGCCACCTGTCGCCCTCCTTGCTCCAGTAAGGCAGTTTGCTCATCCAGCCAAACAGCCCCTGCGCGCCGTTGCTGCGCCCTGCATGCTCTAATGATGCCGCTACCGTGAACGCCGTAATGAAGCTCGGCAACGCTACCATGAAGGTCAGGAATGCGTGCCAGAGCTTCCAGCCGCTGCTCAAACCGCCCTCCGTATACTGGTGGTGCAGCCCCACAGGGATGGAGAACAGCAAGAACAACAGGAACGCCAGTCGCGCAGCCGGGTCGGAATACAACCTGCCACCCGCTATCTTCGGTAGCATCGTGTAGAGCATAATGTACGAGGGCAACAGCCAGAAGTAGACCAGCGCGTGCCCAAAGAACCAGAACAGCGTGCGCGAAACCAGCACATTCGCTTCCTGAATCAATCCCAGCGACAGCGGCAACATCTGGAACAGCACCGTAGTCGCCAAGGGCAGGATAATCAGGAACCAGAGCGTGAAGTTCACAAGATTGCCCAGCACTGCCAGCGGTAGCTTCGCGTTCGGGTTCGCGCGTCGCCACGCCAGCGTGTTGGGAATCCAGTCCAGAAAATACGGCAGAATCGAGCCGATGAGCAGCAGTGTCGCACCCACATAGAAAGTCCAGTGCGCCACCATCGGCAAGTAGAAGGTATATAGCACGGTCGCACGCCCTGTGAGCATCGCCCATGCTGCCATCAGCGTGCCACCCACCATCAGAATCCACGACGTCCACTGCACGCCCATCTTCAGGGGACGCTGCAATTGGTGGAGCATAATCGCGTTGCCAAATGCCACCGCAAAGAAGGTAGTGAATACCACCGCGTTGATTACGCCGTGTAGGGTTAGTCCCTGGTAGTAGTTGATGCCCAGAATGCCATCGGTCTTGAGGATGCCAGCGCGTGCCAAGACCTGATACAATCCCAGCAGCACGCCGAGAATCAACAAAATAAACGGAATAACAAGCTCACTCAGAATGATAAACCGTGTCGCACCTTTGACCTGAACTGCCTGTGCTTGCATGGTCGCCTCCTCCTTACTCCACAATCACTTTGCCTGCCATGTTCTGATGCCCCAGACCGCAGTATTCATGGCAGATGATCTGGTATTCACCTGGCTTGTCGAACTTTACGCGCGCGTAGGTTACCGCGCCGGGGATGGCCATCAGGTTCACGAGGGTCTTATCGATGTGGTAGCCGTGCATCACATCGCGGCTGGTCACATAGAAGTCCACTATCGCGCCGCGCGGGATCTTGAGTTCGTTGCCCCGCCCCATATCGAAGCTCCACATGAACGCGACCGCATCCACCTGATAGCGGTTGGGACCAATCTCCACCATTCGTCCGTTCTTGAACAGGCGAGCGTTGGGAAGACATGTAGGCAAGTCAGCCTGCAATCCTTTGGCAGCGTAGACGATCAAGCCGAAGAACATTAGCAC
>JAOAFW010000180.1 GCA_026416065.1 Fimbriimonadales bacterium | reverse complement strand
CAGCAGGTGTCCAAACCGCTCCTGAATCTCGGCGTCGGAGTAGCCCAACAGTTTGAAAATCTTATCCTGCAGGTCGCGCCGATGGATACGGATACTGCCGCTGGCGAGTTCGTTGCCGTTGCACACGAGGTCATAGCAGTTCGCGCGCACCTTGCCGGGCTCCGTGTCGAGCAAGGGAATATCTTCCTCGCGCGGTGAGGTGAACGGGTGGTGCGAGGGGTTCCAGCGTCCCTCTTCCGCGTCCCACTCCAGCAGGGGGAAGTCTACCACCCAGGCGAACGCCATCAGGTTCGGGTCTGCCAGTCCAAGTTCCTCTCCCAAGCGATGGCGCAGGCGGCTGAGACACTCGTTCACGATTTTAGGCGTGTCGGCGACGATGGCGACGAGGTCGCCCGTGGTTGCACCGGTGTGCGCTCGTATCGCGTTCAGCTCGGCTTCGCTGAGGAACTTGGCGATGGGCGAGCGGACGCCTTCCGTTGTGAAAGCAATCGTTGCCAGCCCTTTCGCGCCGAACCGCTTCACGAACTCAGTTAGCTCGTCGATCTGCTTGCGGGAATAGTCGGCGCAGCCGGGCAGGCAAAGGGCTTTCACAATTCCGCCTGCCTCAATCACGCCCCGAAACGCCTGAAACTCGGTTTCCCGCAGCAGGTCGGTCAGATTATGCAGCTCCAGCCCGAAGCGCAGGTCGGGCTTGTCGATGCCGTAGCGTTCCATCGCCTCGTCGTAAGTCAGGCGCGGGAACGGCTTCAGCACGCGCTTGTCCGTGCAGGTCTCAATCATCCCAATATAGAGTTCCTCGATGAGGTTCAGGATGTCGTCTTGAGTGACGAATGACATTTCCAAGTCAAGCTGCGTGAATTCCGGCTGGCGGTCGGCGCGGGGGTCTTCGTCGCGGAAGCAGCGGGCGATTTGGAAGTAGCGTTCCACGCCCGCCACCATCAGCAGCTGCTTGAGCTGCTGGGGCGACTGGGGCAGCGCGTAGAACTTGCCCGGATAGAGCCGACTGGGCACAAGGTAATCACGCGCGCCTTCAGGCGTGCTTTTAATGAGGATTGGCGTCTCCACCTCCAGAAAGCCGCGCTCCGACAGAAAATCCCGAATGTACTTCACGATGCGGTGGCGTAGCTCCAGCCGTTGATACATCGCGGGGCGGCGCAGGTCAAGGTAGCGGTACTTGAGGCGGAGGCTCTCGTCCACCTCGAGGTTCTCCTCATTGAGGTGGAATGGCGGGGTTTTAGAGGGACTGAACACGTGTAGCGCGTGAGCAAATACCTCGATTTCGCCGGTAGCGATTTTGGGGTTCTCAGCCCCGGGGCGTCGGCGGCGTACCTCGCCTTCAACTGCGATGCAGTATTCCACACGCAGGTCGCTTGCTTGTTTCAACAGCTCGGAGCTAATCGCAGGGTCGAACACTACCTGTATCAGCCCCGTGCGGTCGCGCAAATCCGCAAACACAAGCCCGCCTAAGTCGCGAATGCGGTGTACCCAGCCGTTCAGACACACGGTTTGTCCGATATGCTCCGTTCGTAAGACACCGCAGGGATGAGTCCGTTGCCAGCGTGCTGTCATAAGCGAGGGCAATTGTACCCGCTGCGCTGCGATGTGCTTTGTTAAGAACAGGGAAAATTCAGGGCGTTTTGCTCGATTTACCACTGCCAACAGCCCCTCAGCCCTTGACATTTCCCCCCAAATGTGCTATAATATAGATGCGCTGCGCTGGTTCGCCCCAGCGTAGTAGCCTGACCTCAGAAAGGAGGATATTTGGATGCGATTGAATAAACTGATGATTAGCGTGGCCGCAGCCATTGCTGCTGCTGGAGCCTATGCTTCGGGCTGGAATGTGAACATTCTGACGAGTACGGGCGTATTGAATCCGGGTAACGTTGTGGTTACCGTGCCTACGACCGTAATCACTAACCCGCTACCTCAAGTGACCTTCAACACGGCGATTGGTAACCCGAACCCGATTCTGGTTGGCGACGGTACTTCCTTCACGAATGGAACCTTTACAGGCGCGTATCAAGTGAACGATTCTTCGGGCACGAAGGGCGCGCTAACGGGGTTCAACTTTGTGGTGAGTGGCGTCGTGCTGGGCAAAGGACGAATCGTCTGGTCTAAGAAGGTCATCGACCGCAATACCAGTGAAGTGCTGTACAACGGCTCAGGTGTCTTTCTCGGCGGTGCGTATCAAGGTGGTCAGGATGGCCCGTTCTCTGTGAACACTTTTGTCCCGCTCAGTCGTCCTTCAAACAATTTTTCAGTGTTTGAAGTATTCATCCTGGACATCGCCGGCGCAAATGCACCGGGCTTTGACACTGCAGGGCTGCTACTGGTGGAGCAGGACTGGGTACCGGAGCCTGCCAGCCTGATTGCACTGGCGACGGGCTTGGGCGCGCTCGCACTGCGACGCCGCAAGAAATAAGCAACGACTTTCCTTTCCGGGCGTAACAGAATAGGGCTGAGGAGCAATCCTCAGCCCATTTTTCATTGCTCCCTGAAAAGATTTCTCCGTAGGAGATAGCAGGTTAGGGAACACATGGTATAATCCCCCTACTTACTCAAGAGGAGGCAAATAGATGTTGCAACCATTCACTTCGGAGAGCGTGACCGAAGGTCACCCCGACAAGTTAGCTGACCAGATTAGCGACGCGGTTTTAGATGAGTGTTTACGGCAAGACGCCCAATCGCGTGTGGCGGTGGAGACGCTGCTGACGCGCGGGCTGGCGGTCGTCGCCGGCGAGATTACCACCCACGCCTACGTGGACATCCCCGAGGTGGTACGCCGCACAATCAACGAGGTGGGCTACACGAAAACCGAGTATGGCTTCGAGGGCGATACCTGCGGCGTGATGGTGGCGATTCAAGAACAGTCGCCCAACATCGGGCAGGGCGTCGATACAGGCGGTGCGGGCGATCAGGGCATGATGTTCGGCTTCGCGTGCAACGAGACGCCCGAACTGATGCCCCTCCCTATCACCATTGCCCACGCGCTCACCCGTCAGCTGAGCGAGGTGCGCAAAGCCAACCCTGACCTCGGCTTCCGACCTGACGGCAAGTCGCAGGTAACCGTGCTATACGAAAACGGCGTGCCCAAAGCCATCGACACGGTGGTCATCTCCGCGCAGCACGACCCCGAACTGACGCAGGCGCAGGTGCGCGAGCGCGTGCTGGAATATGTGGTCAAACCTGTGCTGGAACGCTTCGCCGACCGTGTGGACATCAACGCCAAACACTACTACGTGAACCCGACAGGCGTGTTCGTCATCGGCGGTCCCCAAGCAGACACGGGCGTTACGGGACGAAAAATCATCGTGGACACCTACGGCGGCTTCTGCCGACACGGAGGCGGCGCGTTCTCGGGCAAAGACCCCACGAAAGTCGACCGCTCCGCCACCTACATGGCGCGCTACTTAGCGAAAAACATCGTCGCCGCAGGACTGGCGGATAAGGTCGAGATTCAGGTCTCCTACGCTATCGGCGTGGCGCAGCCCGTGTCGCTACTGCTGGAGACCTTCGGCACCCACAAGATAGACCCTGCCAAAATCGTGAAGCGCATTCAGGAATCGTTCGACCTCAGCCCGCGGGGGATTATCCAGTTCCTCGATCTCCAAAAGCCCCAGTATGTGCCCACCGCCAAAAATGGGCACTTCGGGCACCCCAGCTTCCGCTGGGAGCACCGGGACTCGGTGCCCGCGTTTGCGGACTTGGCGTAATCTGCAGTGCGACGGCGTTTCCGCCGTCGCACTCCTCTAACGCTACTTCGCCGCCTGCTTAAGCATCTGTTGCGCCTCTTTCAGCAGCGCTTCAACGGTTGCATCGCTGTATCCATTCGTCTGAATGTCCCGCAGGAGTTGCACCGCTTCGGCGGGGCGTTTCTGCAAGATGCGCAGTCTTGCGAGGGCGATGCCGTAGGCAATCTTGTCGGGGTCGCGCTGCGCTGCACTCTGCAAATGTATCTCTGCTATTTCCAGATTAGGTTGGTTCATCCAGTGGTGCGCCGCCGCAATCCACTTGTCCGCGCTTTGTAGTTGGCGCAGTCCCTCATCCGCGACGGAGCCAGCGGGATTAGGCATCAGCGCATAAGCCTTTCGAAACTCGGCTTCTGCGAGGTCTAAACGAGCGCGGCGAGTGGAGATTAGCCCCAACGCCTGATGTCCCATAAACTCTGGGGGCTTGCCCAACACACGCCGGCGAATAATGCGCTCTGCTTCGTCCTGTTCACCCTTCTCAGAGAGCATCACCGCGAGGTTGTTCCAACCCGTTGTGTTGTCCGGCTCTACTTCTGTTGCCTTGCGAAACAGGGCGATGGCTTCCTCCGGGTTGCCCAGTCGGAGCAGGGCAACTCCCTTATTCACATAGCCCATCCCGCTCTGCGGTGCGACCTGTATCGCCTTCTCAGCGTACTCGAGACCGTCGGTGTATCTGCCCGCCTTGTTGTATAAATCGGAGAGATTGCTGTAGCCGATGGGCGATTGGGGCGAGGCAATCGAGAGCCATTTCCAGAACGCTTCCGCGTCGCGCCAGTTCGGGAGATTGTAGGCAGTGGTGATAAGTAGCCCGACGCCCCAGATTACCAGAATCGCCCTCACCCCCAGCCCCTCTTCCACGGCGTGGGAGAGGGGAGTCAGACTCCCCCTCTCCCGCGTGCGGGAGAGGGGGCTGGGGGGTGAGGGCGAAAGCCACTGTATTAATCCCATCAACACCAACGCCAGCGGAAAAGTCAAAAACCGCTCCGCTGTGTACATCCCGAACGCGAACTCCAGAGGGCGCAGATTGAGTACGGGCAGTAGGCTAACCAGTCCTGCAGCAAAGAGCCAGCCTACGCTGAGGCGACGCCTCATAAAGAGCGCTACCCCAAGCATCAACAGGGTTGCTACCCCCAGCTGCGCCCACGCCCATCGGTCGCTCAGGGGGATAGGCAGCTCCGAATGGTGTGCCGGCGTGATACTAAAGAACGGAAAGAAGATAAGCGTCGCCAACGTGGTCAACGTGCGCCCAACGAGTAAGAGGTGCTGAATGGGCGTGCCTGCATCAATCTGGGTGTTGCCCACGGGCGCGGTGAACAGATACCCCAGCGCAGCGTAGCGAATCCCGAAGTAAATGAGTAGCGTCAGCCCCAGCGCACCGTATAGCGCACGCTCTGTCTTGAACAAGCGGGCGAGGCGTCCCCGCAGCGAGCCCCCGTTGTCCTGCGCCAGCTGCCACAACAGCAATACCAACGGAAACATCAGCGCCATCTCCTTGCACAGCAGCGCCGCCAGAAACGCGAGGCTCACCCCTGCCCATCGCCCCCACCTCTCGAGCGCGCCCTCTAACCAGAGCGCCAGCAGCAGGAACAGTGTCGCCATCAAGTCGTAGCGCGAGGAGACAAACGCCACGCTCTCAACCAGCACAGGATGCACACCGTACAGCGCCTGTCTCTTATACACATCT
>JAOAFW010000138.1 GCA_026416065.1 Fimbriimonadales bacterium | reverse complement strand
GCGTTGCGGTTGCCCACTTTGTCCTGCCCTTGCAGGCGAGGGTTGCGGACGATTTTGCGCACATCGTTCCCCGCGCCCATCGTTGCGCTTCGGCGGACTTGCTCCAGTTCCGCGCCCTGCAGTTGACGCAGTCCTGTTATTGGGTTCTTCTCCCAGCCCACCTTACCGTCGTAGCCGGTCTGGATTTCGCCGAAGTCCGGAATGTTCATCCGCGACAGATATTTATCGGGCAATTTGTAAAACAACTCCAGACGCCCTACATCGCCCCGTGTGGGGGATTGAATTACGCCCGTGATTTGGATGGTACGGAACTTAGCAGCTTGCGCAAAGCCCATCGCTTGCGCCATGCGGTCTAACACCTGCTGTGCGTTTTGCGGCTTGGCTTGCTGTGCCGTCGGCTGCAGCGTGATCAGACTAACGATCCCAAGGGCAATCACCCAGAAACGCATTGTTTTCACGGTTTCACCGGGTAGAAGTGTACCTATCCCGGGGCAAGTGATACACCATACTTTGCCTTGAACCGTGCGTGCGCCTCCATGATGATCTCGCGTGCCCGTACCGAGCCGTGCCAGCCCAGCATTGCCGTCGGCTTACCCTCCAGCTCCTTATAGACCTCGAAGAAATGTTGCACCTCGCGCGTGGTGTGCTTGCGCAGGTCGGTAATCTCGTTCACTTCCTCGAAGCGCGGGTCGTGATAGGGCACGGCGATAATCTTCTCGTCTTGCCCTTTATCGTCTTCCATCACCAGCACCCCAAGAGGCTGCGTCATAATCACGCACCCCGTGAAACTCGGGTCGGTGATAATCACCAGGGCGTCTAAAGCGTCGCCATCTTCCGAGAGGGTCTGCGGAATGAAGCCGTAATCGCCCGGGTAATGCACTGGCGAGTACAACACCCGATCGAGCCGGAACACGCCATACTGAGGATCGTACTCGATCTTGTTGCGTGTGCCTTTGGGGATTTCAATCACCACAGGCACCACATACGGTGCGTCGTCGCCTAACGGCAGGTGATACAAATTGGGGGTCATCGCCTCACCCCGTAGCGCCTCGTTTGAGCTGGTAATACAGGCGTGCCGGCATCCCGTGCGCTTTCACTGCACCGCTCATTTCGGACTGGTCGAAGGTCTTATCGTCGAACGAGGCGATTGCCGCGTCGTAGAGCGCCCAGCGGCTCTCGCGTCCGATGACTGTTGCGCTGCCACGGTACAGGCGCAGCCATACCTTGCCCGACACGCGCTCCTGCACCTTACTAATAAAGGCTTCCAACGACTCTTTGAACGGGTCCAGCCACAGCCCAGCGTAGGCGAGTTCCGCCCAGGCGCGGTCAGCTTGCGCCTTGAAGCGTAGCTCGTCGCGCGTGCAAACTAAGGCTTCCAACGCGCGGTGCGCCGTAATCAGCGTCACGGCGGCGGGACACTCGTAGTTCTCGCGCACCTTCAGCCCAATCATACGGTCTTCCATCATATCGATTCGTCCCACGCCGTGTTCGCCCGCCAGCTCGTTCAGGTACTGAATGAGCGCGAGCGGTTCCATCGGCTGACCATCAATCGCTACGGGCGCGCCGTTCTCGAGCCGGATTTCAATCACCTGCGGGGCGTGATGGGCAGTTTCAGGGCTGCGCGTCCATTTGTAAATCTCTTCGGGAGGCGCGTAGCTGGGGTCTTCAAGGCGTCCGCCTTCAACGGAGCGTCCCCAGAGGTTTTCGTCGATGCTCCAGATTTTCTGGCTGCTCTGGTGAATGGGCACACCGCGCGTGCGGGCGTATTCAATCTCTTCCGAACGGGTCATGTTGCGCTCGCGCATGGGGGCGATGATGGGCGTGTGGGGCATCAGCAGGCGCAGCATGAACTCGATTCGGAACTGGTCGTTGCCTTTGCCTGTACAGCCGTGTGCGAAAGCGTCCACACGAGGCAGCGTCTGCGCAATCTCAGCGGCTTTCTGAGCGATTAGGGGACGCGCAATCGCTGTGCTGAGTGGATAGCCCTGATAGTCGGCGTTTGCTTTGACGGCAGGTACGCAGTAGTCGCGTGCGAACTCGGCGCGGGCATCCACCGTGTAATGCTCTGTGCCCAAAATCTTAGCGCGTTCCGCGGCGTCCGTGATATCCTCACGCGGCTGACCGACATCGACAGTGACCGTGACCACATGCTCAAAGCCGTACTCTTCCCTTAGCAGCGGGATACAGACGGTGGTGTCCAACCCGCCCGAATAGACCAGAACAACTGTCTTGCTCATCGGTAAAGGAAGTATACCTCACAGGGCGGAGCGACGGTAGATTGCCGATGGAATGTGTCTCTTGGAAATAAAAAACCTCCTCTCTTCTGTGCTCACTCCTGCCTCTCTCCCACGCCGCAGGAGAGGAGCAGGCAAAACAGGAGGGGCGCGTCGCGGACGCGCCCTTGCTAACTAACACCCACTGCCGAAGTTGAACAACACCAGCAGCAAGTCCGCGTCGTCCACGATGCCGTCTTTGTTGATGTCCTCGTGCTGCGTGAGTCCGCTGCCTTGTGAACCAAAGGTGAACAGCACTGCCAGCAAGTCCGCATCGTCTATGCAGCCACTGCCGTTCACATCGCCCTGACGCCATGTATCCAGCAGGAACGCTTCGCTGCGCCCCGCAGCGGCGTTGTAGCCCTCTCCCGCGATGTAGCGCCCGTCCCACGAGACGCTGTGGGCTGCCCGCAGAAGCGAGCCGCCCTGCAGCAACGCCGTATACACCTGATTGAGATCCTCTGTTTGCCCCACCGTTCGCCAGCGAACTGCCCGCTGCCTGCCCTGCGCGTCGACTGCGCGCCCCACAACAATTGTTCCATTCGCCGTGACGCTCAGCGCATGCGTCTCGTACTGATTGCTCAGCGTTCCCAGGTTCTGCATCCCCGTTGCAGTTGTCCAGCGAAAAGCGCGATAAGATAACATACTGGAGCTTACCTCCGCCCTGCCGAC
>JAOAFW010000172.1 GCA_026416065.1 Fimbriimonadales bacterium | reverse complement strand
GTTCAATAACGGTCTTCACCGCGCCGTCGCAAATCACCACATCCTTCACGAACCCCAGCGACACGATATCGCGGTGCAAATCGGGGTCGACGATGTTCCTCAGGGCTTCCAGCACATGCTCGCGCGTTCCGGTTGCCATAGTCGGTCTCCTGCTTAGATACTCAGCGTGGTTAAGATTATACCGGAAGGGGCGCTGTTCGGTGTATAATACAGTTAGCTTGAAGGAGGGCGTGATGAAACGCTTACTGTCTGCGAGCCTTGCGCTCGCTTTGGGGCTGCAGTTTGCGACGGCGCAGTCGAGCCGTGTGTTCGTTCTGGAGGGGTTGTACACGGAATTTCCCAGCGTCGATGTTTCGTCAAGTGGGTTGTGGTTAGCCGCGTTGGATGTGAAGCGTCCGGGAAGCGGTTCGTTGACCTTTGCAGACAGCGCGAAAATCTGGAACCTGCTCACCGGCGAGGTCTACCGCGCATCGAACGACTCGCCTACAGGTTTATCCATGCTGCGCTTCGTGCCGGGTACAGACGACCTTGCGATTTTAGGGCGGTGGAGCCATCTCACGGTATATCGCCCTGTTCAGTTCTTGGGCTGGCGGTGGCTGCCGCTTGCGCGGTTTTATGTAGGGGGCATCGCCTTTGATGTTGCGCCGCAGTTCAACGCGGCGGCGGTTGTGGACCCGGTTGGGCGTGTGTTCGTGCTGCGGGGGCTGCGCGTGGATGTGTTGGGCAACACGGCGTACTCCTTCTACGATACCCATGTCGCCTTTTCGCCTGATGGCGCGCTATTGGCTGTGGCATACCGCAGTGGGTCGTTGTCCTCGACGGTTCGGCTCTATCGGGTTTCCGACCTGAGCGTGATATGGGAGCGTCAGACGCCTTTTGTTTGTCGGGGCATCGCCTACGCGCCAAACGGGCGCTATCTGGCAGCGACGGGTGCAGAGGGGCAGATTCGGCTCTGGGATTTGCAAACGAACCTGCTCTGGGATGTGGAGGCGCGTTTTGTACCCGTCGCGACGCTCCGATTCTCGCCCGATAGCACTCTGCTGGCGACGGGCGAAGGGGGTCAGGACGAGGTTGCCCGCTTGTGGCGCGTGCCTGACCTCGCGCCTGTCTCTACCATTCCCGTTGGCTACGCGCCGCTGAGCCTTGCGTTCCACCCTACACAGAATGTGCTTTACACGGCGGGCTTCGGCGGCATGCTGGACGCTTGGTCGCTGTCCGAGCCGAACGAGGGGCAAATGCTCGCCCGCCGCTGGACGCTGTGGGGCTTCCGCCGGGGCGCGCGCGAACTGTGGGTCAGCGACACGCAGTTCACCTACGCCTATAACGAACAGGGTCAGGTCGTGCAGCGCGTGCCTTTGGGCGCAGTGCAACCTGACTCTTATGGCGGCATCCTTGCGCTCTCGCCCGACCGACAGTGGGCGGCGACGGCTCAGGGCGTGGTGCGCTTACAAACCGGGCAGAACGTGCTGAACCAGCTCATTCGCGAAGCTACCTTCTCCCCCGATTCGAGCAAGCTGGCAATCCTTGACCCCTACGGCTACACGAGGGTTTACGACACGCGCACATGGCAGCTGCTCTGGCAGCAGTTCATCGTCAGCGCGCGTTATGTGTTCTCCGCCGACGGCGCGCGCCTGCTCACGGAAGACGGGAACATCCCCGGAGCGGTACGGGTTCATAACGCCAGTACGGGGCAGGTGTTGTGGGAGTCCAGCGTGGGTGAGCGAGCCTCGCTTTCGCCCGACGGCAGGTATGTTGCCCTGCGGGTGAGTACGAGCGCGGGCGCACGCCTGCGAGTCTATCGCGTCAACGATAACACGCTCGTCCACGAGTCGCCCTACGGCTCTGTTCACTCGTACGCCTTCGCGCCGAACAGCCGCTACATGGTCGTCGGCGCGCAATCCACTCACTACGGGTACGACCTGCAAACGAACACCGTGCTGTGGGAGGAGGCATACGACGAACTGCCCACGCTCAGCGCGGCGAACTTCACGCCCGACAGTCGCTATGTCGTTCTGCGAGCGGGTGAGCAGCCCGTGGTCGTGGATATGCATTCGGGGACGCCTGTCGGCAGTTTGGGGTCAAACCGCCCCTTCGCGTGGCTCTCGGCGACCTACTCGGACGACGGAACGCGAATCGCGCTGTTTTACGAGGATAGAACTGTCGTGGTTGCGCGCCATGTCCCGATTGAGGGCGATGTGAACGGCGACGGCTGCGTCGATGACGCCGACCTGCTGAGCGTGCTGTTCCAGTTCGGGCAATCGGGCAGCGAAGCCGACCTGAACAAGGACGG
>JAOAFW010000068.1 GCA_026416065.1 Fimbriimonadales bacterium | reverse complement strand
AGATGTGTATAAGAGACAGGCTCAGCACCATCCGCGCGTAGCGTATCAGGTCGTCTAAAGAGCCGAACAGCCCAGCGTGTCCTGCAACCCCGCCCATCGCGTAAGCGTTCTCGTCGTGGACTTCCCCGCGAATGACCTTACCCGGGCGGCTCTCAGAGTGCCCTGTCGGGGCGGTGCGCTCCCGCCACTCCGCAGGGGGGCAGTAGCCGGTGGACTGTAAACCGAGTGGTTCGGCGATTTTGGTTCTGAACAGCTCTGCTTGCGATTGCTCGTAGACGCGCTCCAGAATCGCGCCCATCAGGATATAGCCAAGGTCGCTGTAGGTGTAGCCCTGTGCAGGTGGGCGAGTGCGGGGCGTATCCAGCGCGGCTTGAATGACCGCCTCTCGCGCGTTGGCGTTTTTGTACAGGGCGCGCCACGCAGGCAACCCTGAGGTGTGGGTCAATAGGTGTTTCACCAACACATCCTCCAGATGCTTCGCCTCGGGGAAGAAGCGCGTGATGGGCGTTTCCAGCGTCAGTTTGCCCTCTTCCAAGGCGAGTAGGGCGAGCGTTGTGGTGCTGAGCGGTTTGGTGAGCGATGCGAGGTCGTAAATCGTGGCGGCGTTGGCATCCGCGTTGGCTTCGGGGTCGGGTTTGCCGAACGCGCCCTGATACTTCACGCGCCCGCCGAGCAACACCGCGCACACGGCGCTGGGAAAAATTTTCTGCTCAATCGCTTCCAGAATCACGCTCTCTACACTGGGCATAGTCGTCCTCGCTCCGTTTATCCGAAAGGGTTGGGGTTCACCTCACGCTCAATCTGGCACAGGTAGGTTTCGCTTGTGCCGTTTTGGGTGATAGCGTCATAGGAGAACAGGCTGAACCCCCGCGCCCCTTGCCGTCGTACCGTGCGTATCTTGTTCACCGCACTTTGTGGGGGAATCTGCCATGCGCCGATGCCCACGATAACGGGGCGTCCCTGCGCTTGCTCTACTACACGCGCCGCCTGACGCTGGACGACTGCCGTATCCTTGTCGTAAGCCATCGGCAGGACGGTGTCCAGCCAGTCGCTGCGCAGCCAGTAGAGCCAATCCTGCAGTTTATGCTGCGCTGCAAGCGCGGGATCGGGCCACACCGCTGCCGAGAGGATGAGGTTGGGGTTGATGCGGCGGGACTGGCGGCTAAACGCACGCACGAATGTGCTAACCTGCTCGCGCCGCCAATCGCTCCACTCGGCAGGGAACGCCTGAATCCATGCCAGCGGGTTGCGCCCTGATGCGCGGCGGTCTAACTCAGCGCGGCGCGATTCGGATACACGCTCCTGCACTGCTTGCCGAAACCGCGCCCGACAACCAGCGCAGTAGCAGTAGCCCTCGTAGGGGTAGCGAACATAGTCCAGATGCAGCCCATCCAGCTGGGGATACCGCTCTGCCACCTCACCGAACACCTTCAGCAAGTGGGTGCGCACGTTCGGGTTGCTGGGGCACAGATAGACGCCCTCTACCCTGCCAGCAGTGGTCATCTGGTAGCGGTTCTGGGCGTCGCGCGCAATCCAGTTCGGGCTTCGGCTGACAACATGCTGTCGGCTGCGGGGCGCTTGGGGCTGACTCCATACATAGAATACATTGAGCCACGCATGCACTTGCAGTCCTGCGCCCTCGGCGCAGCGCAACAGGTAGCCCAACGGGTCAAAATCGGCGGGCTGACCCGCTAACGCCTCTGCGCGTGGCTCGTAGCTGGAGCGGTAGTAGGCGTCGCCGCGCCCACGCACCTGCACAAACAGAGCGTTGAAGCCGTAGCGCGTCGCCAACTGCACTACGCGCTCGACTGAGTCGGGTGAGACCATCGAGGTGCGTACTACCCACAGCGCGCGCGCTTCTTCAGGTAATCGATGTCGAGCGGATGTATGCATCGAGTAGTGTATTTCGGCGCAGCTTCCGAAACTCCTGTCGCATCCTCATTCAAGATTATCC
>JAOAFW010000413.1 GCA_026416065.1 Fimbriimonadales bacterium | reverse complement strand
GGTATGACGCGGGCAAGAAGATCAAGGGGCGCAAGCGGCACATCGTGGTCGATTCGCAGGGGAGTTTGGTAGCGGTGGCGGTGACGCCGGCGGATGTGTCGGACGCGCAGGGGGCGTATCGGGTGTTGGGGCAGGCGTTGGCGCGGTATCCGTCGGTGCGGATTGTGATTGCGGATAGCGCGTATGATCGGGAAGGGTTGTTGGAGTGGTTGTTGTCGGAGTGGTGGGTGGGGTTGGCTTGTGTGGGTCGTGAGGAGGGTCGTGGGTTTGCGGTGTTGCCGCGTCGGTGGTTCGTGGAGCGGAGTTTTGCGTGGTTGTTGGGGTGTCGTCGGTTGACGCGGTGTTATGATGTGTTATGCGAGGTAGAGGAGGCGTGGTTGTGGCTGGCGAGTGCGCGGTGGCTGATGCGCCGTATTGCGAGGAAACTTTCTTAAACAGTCTCTCAACACTGCTACGATACAACCGACTCCAGCCAATCTACTGCGTAGACTCTTCATGTTATTCACCTCCTGTCCGTCTCACCGAGACGGAAAACTTGTCTCACCAAACAAATGAAGAGGGTTCCGCCATCCAGTTGATCTGCTTTGTCTCCACTCTCCCGCTCAGTCTCAACACGATGACCGTCTGCTCCAGCGTGTTGCCCCTTCTGTGGGAGCCATCCGTGACAATCGGGTATTCGCCGCCTCGCTGCCGCAAAATCCATAGAAGGTCGTCAGTAGTGTTTGTTCTGGCAGGATTCAAAATCGCAGCAGGATACGCATAGGCATAGCCAACCTCGGTCGGGTTCGGACTTTGCCTGCGGGCGCACCAGAGCAGCCTTTTATCTTTGATGTACCCCGCCAAGTGAAGGGAATATAAGTTAGGCGGCAGTCCCCATCGGGAAACCAGTTTCACGCGCGCGTCCCAGTCGCTGATGCCGTTATAATGGGTTATTTCCGTCTCCCAGTCGGCTTGCTTGTGGTCTTCCATATACTGCAGCAGCGCAATCCCAATCTGCCGCAAGTTGGAGACGCACTGCGCCTGACGCGAGCGGTCAATCGCATACGCGCCCACCGCGTAGATTAGCCCCGCCAGCACCAGAATAATCGCCACGACCACCAATACCTCAATCAGCGTCCAACCACTGCAGTCTCTACGCATCTTACTTTACCTCCTTCGGAAGCAGCCACACTGCCTCCATCAACGCCCGCTGAGAACCCGTGCGATAATGCTGAACATAACGCAGATAACCCTGCGGATCTATCAAATAAACTCGCGGGAAATAATATCCATTCAGTCGTTTCGCATACTCGCGCTGCTCATGTGATGGCAGCGTTAACGCGCTCCCCCGCTCGGGGTCGTGGCGCGCCTGCACGGGGAAGTAGATGTAGGCATAAGCAGTTCGGTAAACACTTTTGATGGGGGCAAGCATGTTCCACCCGATGGTCTGCTGGAACACAGGTACGGCAACCGCCAGCAGCCCTGCCAGTACCGCCAACTCAAGCCCCAGACGCCGTCTCGGAGAAACAGCCTTCCAGCGACTTCTCAACGCTAAGAGTCTCATCGTACCCTCCAGCTCTCTCCAATTTGTTATGTAGCGCGCTTAGGGGCATATGGTCACCCTGCTTTACCGATTTTGTGAGAGGCGACGGCGCAGTTTTTCAAGCACGCTCTCAATGCGTTGACGCACCCAAGTTTTGCTTTTGCCCAAGCGTTGTGCAATCGCCCGCTCGCTCAGCGTTTCCTCTCCATAGTGCAACTCTACCACCGCACGCGCCTGCGCCGTGAGGCACGCGAGAGCCGCGTGCACCTGCGCACGCAGGACTGTTTCAAGCATTGTCTCATACGCACCCTCGTCCACTAATTCAAACTCGCCATCCTCGTCGTCCGAGCAGGGATATTCACATTCGCACTTGGAGTGCATCCACACCGCGTCGCAGAACCGTCGCAAGCGCTGTCCAATAACGCGCATCCCCCAAGCGTACAGAGAGCCTTTGGCAGGGTCATACGAACGCTGCACCTCACACGCGGCGCAGGCGGCTTCGTGGTAGAGTTCCTCCAGCCAATCGTGGGCGTAGAGGCGCGGGCGATATTCGGGACGACAGTGCGCCACAGCTTTACTGATTATGCGCTTGACCCGAAGATTCCTGCCCCCCCTTCGCCTGCGACTTTATCCCTTCTTAATCATTCAATTCAGGTATAATACAGCGGTATGGACACGCCGCAACGACGGCTGCCTGAATTCGTACGCGCCGCCGTCGAGCAAAGGATGGGCAACGCGAACCTCGAGT
>JAOAFW010000408.1 GCA_026416065.1 Fimbriimonadales bacterium | reverse complement strand
ATCGGCAACGCGGTTGACGCTGACCGTCTCAACTTCTGGAACAGCCAGACGGGAGACATTATCTCGCTCAGTGGGAATGGCAGCGTCGCTGTCGGTGCGCCCTCGCTCTACACTGCGCAGCTGAATGTGAGCGCGGACAGTGACCTCAACCGCGCCACCCTGCGCCTGCACGAGACCGCAGGTAATGATGTAGCGCGCTTGGAGTTCACTAACGCCAACACAAGCCTCACCACTCGCAAGTGGCACATCGCGGGTTTCATCGGCGCAGGCGGGACAGATACCGATCGGCTCAGCTTCTGGAACAGCGGCGCCGGCGACATCCTGTGGATTGCAGGCAACGGGCGTGTCGGCATCGCCCAAACCAACCCTGGCGCACGCCTGCATGTGCAAGGCGAGTCGGGCAACCAATTCACTGCAATAATCACTGGCTCTGGCGGGCAACTGCAAACAGACTGGCCCACAGGCTGGGCAGGCGGTCTCGCCACTTGGGACATCTGCGCCCAGTCCATCCGCTACTCCACCCTCTCCTCGCGTTCCGACGAGCGGCTCAAGCGCGACATCACGCCTCTGGACGCCCAGTACGAACTGCAACGCCTGCTCCAACTGCGCCCCGTGAGCTACTTCTGGCGCGATGAACAGATGCATAAGGCAGTGGGCGAGCAGCCCCAGTTCGGTTTTATCGCGCAGGAGTTGCGCGAGATTTTCCCTGAGCTGGTGCTGGAAGGTGGCGAGGATAACATCCTTTCAGTGAACTACCAAGCGCTCATTCCGCTGTTGGTGAACGCCATCCAGCTGCAGCAGCGCGAGATTGAGCAGCTACGCGCCGAAGTGCAGCAGCTGCGGGCGCAGGTGAAGCGGTAGGCGGGGTTTGCCCTCACCCCCAGCCCCTCTCCCGCAACGCGGGAGAGGGGCGTTTTGTTTCCCCCTCTCCCCCCCGGTGGGAGAGGGGGCAGGGGGGTGAGGGCAACGCCCAGTAAAACGATTCTTCCCTCCCACCGAGCCATCCCGACGCGCCAACGAGTCGCTCGAACATACAATCAGGTTGCTCGAACATACAAACGGATTGTCCGAGCATACAAACGGATTGTCCGAATATACAACCAAATCACTCAGACATACAAACGAGCCATTTGACTACGCAAACGAGTCGCTTCGACATACAAACGAGTAATCCCGACATACGGTAAAATGACTCCGACGCACCAACGAATCATCCCGACAAACCTCTGGCGCGGAGGAGAGAACGATGGCACGACACATCAGTCTGGACTATCTGCCTCGCGCGTTGGGCGAACTGCTGCTGTGGTTCGCCAACTTCGTGGCGAAAATCGGCGAGTACAAAACCTTGCTGGACATCTCGGAGGCGGAGCTGGAGCAGCTGCGGATTGACTATGAGGCGCTGCGCGTGGTGGTGCTGGGGCACGAGGTGCGCCAACGCGACGCGCAGGAGTGGACGCGCTATCGCGATTGGCTGCTTTTCGGCACGCAGGATACGCCCGCCCCGCCCCTGCCCACGCCCGGCGCGGTGGGGACGCTGCCCCACGGGGCGCGCGGCGCGATTGTGCGCCGCCTGCGACGGTTCGTCGCACGCCTGAAAACGCACCCGAACTACACCCCCGCTATCGGCGAGGACTTGGGGATTATGCCCCGCCGCACCCCGCTGAGTACGAAACCGCCTCGCCTGCGGGCGATTAGTGAGACGGGCTATCGCGTGCGCCTGGAGTACGCCATGCGCGGACACGCGCTGATTGAGATCGCGGCGCGTCGCGAGGGCGAGGCGGAGTTCACCTCGCTGGGCTACGATGTGCGCTCGCCGTTTATCGACGCCCGCCCGCCCCTGCAGGAGGGCACGCGCGAGATTCGGGACTATCGGGCGCGCTATGTAGACGCCGACCATCAGCCCCTCAGCGAGTGGAGCGCGCCCGTGTCGGCGGTGGCGCAGCCGTAAGGCGGGCTATCGCGCCAACTCCTGCAACAGGTGGGCGTACTTCTGCGCCACCACGCGCCGCTTGACCTTCAGCGTGGGGGTCAGCTCGCCGCTTTCAATCGTGAACGGCTGGGCAATCAGGC
>JAOAFW010000369.1 GCA_026416065.1 Fimbriimonadales bacterium | reverse complement strand
CCCCTAAGTGCGTGTGTAACTTACGATGCCGGCGCAGCTTGCGTTCAAACGAATCCTCGCGTGTGAACGGATATTCGCCGTTGCGCTCTGAGGCAATCCAGAACTCCGTCTCGTTCGCTTGCATGGCATAGCCTCCATCCTTTAGGACTGAATAGTAGACATATGTATACCTTATCGGAATGGCGTGATGCAACGATTGTGCAGGTGGAGCTTCCATGCTGCGCTTGGAACAACCAGTTCTTTTTCGGGAAAAGGCAGAACGAAGCAGAGAATCGCTTCTGATTTTGTCCCAAAATCCCCTGTTTTGCTACTTCGTTCCGCCCAGATTGGTGAACATTTCGCGAAAATCGATGTATAATAGTTGAGCAGGCACTAAGGGGATGTTTTTCTGCTTTGCATTCTCGCACAGCCTGCGAAAGGAGGCTTATGATGATGCATCGATCGACGAGTTTAGTTATGGCAGGCGTGATTTTGTCTACCTCGCTTGCATTCGCTGGTGATAACCGGAAGCCGCAACTCGAGCTGTACACTGGTCCTATCCAGCGCGCTGTACCTCTTGAAATCGCGCGGGTGAAGCTCATCGATGGGCAGGTCGTGCAGGTTGGTCCCTGGATGCCGTATGCCAGCTCCGACTTCTTCCCGACGGGTGGTTTTCCCCCCTCCCCGTGTAATGACGGCGGTAGTATCGCCTTCGACAACGTGGAGTTCGCTGACGGCACGCTGAATATTGGCGAGAACACCAAGTACGGCGCGGGCTGTAATATGGGCGCCAGTCGCTGGTGGTTCGGCGCGACCTACCGCAATCCGTTCTGGGTGAACGACATCCAACAGATGTTCCCTGGCACGGCGGGCAAGAAAGCAAACGCGCTTGTGCCCGTGTGGGCGAACACGAACCCGGGCGGCACCAACTTTATCATGGCGATCTTTACCACTGAGGACTTTGATACGACCTGCGCGGGTCCGCCCGCCAATACCATCTATGATGGCGTGGCGTTCAACTTCGGGAACCTTGCAACGGGTGTCTATTTCGCCACGCTCTGCATTACCAATCCGACCCTGCACCTGCAGTTGCCGCAGGATGGCAGCGGTGGGTATGTCGGCATCTACCTCTCCAGCCTCAGCCCTGCCACTCTGTATCCGGGCGCGTGCCAGCCGCTGTTGTGGGGCACGAAGTCGGGCAACCCCAGCCAGCAGGGGCCCGTCCAGTGGGATGACGATGCTCCAACCAACGGGCAGCATGACCCTGCGACTGAGTGCTTCGCGTACAACTTCAATGTGTGTCCCAATCCGCTGGGCGCGATGATGGCGTTCTGGGCAGCGCCACCGAGCTGCACTTCCAGCCCCGATTTGGACGACAACGGATGCGTGGATGACGCCGATCTGCTGATTGTGTTGTTCAACTTCGGCAATACAGGCGATCCGGGCATCGTGGGCGACGCGAACTGCGACGGCATCGTGGACGACGCCGACCTGCTGGATGTGCTGTTCGCGTTCGGCACAGGTTGTTAGTCGTTGACGATAAAATGGGTTCCTTGCCCCAAAGCGGGCAGGGAACCCATTACTGCTGCGAGAGCCTGCGTGACTTCGTGAGTATCGCAATGGGAGTGTAGCCGTCTGCCAGCTTCGCGGTGCGACGGGTCGGGATGTGGGTAATCATCACGCGCCCCGCAAACTCATACACAAGGTACTCGCCCGGTAAAACGCTGGGCGACACGGCGAGAAACGCGCCCCGATGCTGCCCGGGATCCACTCCAAACGGGAGATTCGCCCGCAGGCGAAGGTGTTCCTTCCCATGTTTTTGCACCACAATCCCGTCCAGCCGCTCCAGCTTCACCTGATACGGCGACGCCTCGCGACGCCAGTCAGGGTAGGACACCGAATAAGACTCTTGGGAATTGCTCCCACTCTTCAGGTCTTTGGGCAGATAGGGGGGATAGAGGAAAACCTTGAAGTTGCAGCCACGCCGTTCCAGAACCCATCGATCGGATTCCGTGCAATAAAACATCCACAGAGGGAACATGACCCGTACTATGGGATCCCCCAACCAGGAGGGCGCATCGTCCAGAACTTCGATGGCGCCGCCGCGTGGCGAAATGGCACACAGGCGACGCTGCCGATCAAGGAAATAGATGGTTGCCGGCTCCGTTTGCACAAACGCCGCGTTCGGCTGATGAGGGAGGCGTAAAAAGTCGAGGTCGCTCCAGTAAAAGTAGTAGCCGATCAGTGCGAGGTAGCTTACAAGGTTCACAATCGCTGTGGTGCGGAGTGCGTTGCGCCATGAGTTCAAGATGCTGCGTGCCAGCACGGTCTCCGCCGCCACGGTCAGGGCATACATTCCCACAAGCGCGAGCGAGGTTGCTGCTGCCAGCGCGACTGTCCAGTACCATGAGGTGGCCCCCAGCAGCAGGTAAAATGGGTAGCCTATCGCCGAAGAAAGGGGTCGATTGAGCGTCCACCCCATCGCGAAAGAGAGGTAGTTAGCAATCAGCATTACAAAGAATGCCGAAACGAAAGACACTTTTCCCAGGCGCGTGAGCAAAATCGCTTCCAGAATGGCGATGAGGGGGTTGACCAGGATTGCCTGCAACATCCCTGCCGATTCCATCGCGGTGCTCATGTTGGCGTACGCGCTCGTCATGCTCAGCGCGGTCAGTGCGAGCCCGAATTTCCACTTTTTCATCGGTTTGCTCCTCAGTTGGCGAACACGCCTTCCTTAGTATCCTGCAGCATCTGATAGTGTCGCGCACGACACTGGTTCATCAGCTGCAGGCGTTGCTCATTTTCTACGCCGAGCAGGCGCATAATCCTGCCAGCGATCTCGATAAAAGTTTCGAACTCTTCCGGCACGACGTCGGTTGCGCCGGCGGCGTAGAGCGGTTCGATTTCTGACATGTAGCGGGTGCGCACGATGACATACACATCGGGGTTCAACGCGCGGATGGTGCGCACGGTGTAGCGTGCGCTGATGGGGTCGGACACCGCGATGACGACAGCACGAGCACGTTCGATGCCGGCGGCGTGCAGGATTTCGGGGTGCGCCGCGTCGCCATAGATGACGGGGATGCCCTGCTTTTGCGCCTCGCGCACCAGCGCACCGTTCATCTCCACCACCACGAACGGCTCGTTCAGTTCGCGGAGCATGCTCGCCAGGTTGCGCCCGTTCAAACCGAAGCCGACGATGATGATGTGGTCGCTCAGTTCAGGGTGCGACTCGTGTTTAGCGCGCAAGTGTGCAAGCCAGTGTGCGCGTCGGGTGGCGCGCGCCAGCAAGCGGTAGGTCGCCGCCAGCAAAATCGGTGTGAGCAGGATACTGAGTGAGGTGCCTGCCACCAAACCGTTCAGGAGATCGGGTGGTAAAAGCTGTGTGGCACGTGCCTGCTCCATCAGCACGAACGAGAACTCGCCAATGTTCGCCAGTGCCATCCCTGCCAGCAACCCCACCCGCAGGGGACGGCGGATTGCCTGCGCCACGCCCACCACCAACAGGCTTTTGAACGCTATCAGCGAGAGCGTCCACGCCAGAATCTGTCCCCAGTTTGCCTGCAGGTAAGGCAAATCCACCAGCATTCCGACCGAGATGAAGAAGAGCGCGAGGAAGCTATCGCGGAACGGGATGATGTTCGCGGTAATCTGGTGGCTGTAGGGCGTTTCGGAGATGATAATCCCCGCTACGAACGCCCCCAGCGCAGGCGACAGCCCCAACGACTGCGTGATATAACTCATCAGCAGCGCGATAAAGAGCGACCCCAGCACCGGAATCTCGCGCGAGTCGGACGCCACAATCCAGCGTAAGAG
>JAOAFW010000317.1 GCA_026416065.1 Fimbriimonadales bacterium | reverse complement strand
GGGTAAGCCCGACTACAACCGCTGTATCGATATTGTGACCAGCGCGTCGCTGCGCGAGATGATCCTGCCGGGCGCGATTGCCGTGATTGCGCCGCTGGTAGTGGGCTTCGCGCTCGGCGCGGAGGCGTTGGGCGGATTCCTTGCGGGCGCGCTTGGCATGGGCGTCGTGACAGGGCTGATGATGGCAAACGCCGGCGGCGCATGGGACAACGCCAAGAAATACATCGAAGAGGGACACGAGGGCGGCAAGGGCAGCGAGGTCCATAAAGCCGCCGTCGTGGGCGATACCGTCGGCGACCCGTTCCAGGACACCACGGGACCCAGCATGAACATCCTCATCAAGCTGATGAGCATCGTCGCGCTGGTGTTTGCGCCGTTGTTTAAGTAGCCTTTACCCCTGCCCCTCTCTCACCGTGTGGGAGAGGGGGAAAAACGAAAATGGCGCGCCAAAGTGTTATGTCCGTTGCTCAACTTGTGGAGCAGTACCAAGAACAGCGTACTGCAGGCATTTCTCCACGCGAGGCATGGCTGGCGGTCAAGGAGGCGTTTGTCCGTGGATACAAAAAAGGCGACGCGGAGCAAGCGTGGAAAAACACCAGCGGCAGTGCTTTAGAACAGATTATTCAGGGAGAGTTTTCTCGACAAATTCACAAGCAAGAGATGGCAGATATTCTCAAGGTACAGCACTGGCGAACGATTCAAGACGATCTTGTGAAGCGTATCCTGAGCGAAAATCTCTGGCTACGAGGTGAACTTCGCGAGCCATATCTCGCAGAATCACAGGTGGATTTCGTCGCCACAGAAGTGGACGCGGGACATCCTGTTCGTGTTCTTGCAGCTTACAGTTGTAAAGCTTCGCTTCGAGAACGCTTTCAGTAAGACCTCTACTGGGCGGAGAAGTTTCGTGGGCGTGGTATACGATTTTGTTTCATCACCCTGGACAACGACGGGGTACTGCTCCGCGCCGTCACTACGGGTAATTTGCGCAGTAAGCAGGCAAAGATGGCGGCTGCTCTATATGACAGGATTTATCTGCTCACTGACGAACCAATCCAGCACTACACGCGCGTATTCCGTCCTCTGGATGCGCTGGTTGAGGATTTGAAACGATGGTTGGAAGTGGGTTAGCAAGGGGCTTGGACTCATTCGAGGGGCTATTGCCCGAGCCCAGCTGGGCGTTTCTGGAGTTAACCCAGAAACAAACCAGCTACGCCACGCATGGCTACCATCGCTACCCCGCTAAATTTATCCCTCAGCTGGCGGCGCGACTCATACGGGAGCATTCCTCCGAAGGCAATCTCGTGATAGATCCGTTCATGGGTTCAGGCACAACGTTGGTGGAAGCAAAACTACTCAGGCGTCGCAGTATCGGTGTAGATATCAACCCGGTTGCGCATCTTGTGGCGCAAGCGAAAACCCAAGCAATTGAACCCACGCGCTTGACGCATGCTATGGAACAGCTCGTGGAACGGCTATCTGAGCATGCGCAGCCCAGCCTCTTCACTGGGGTAGAAACGCAGTCTTTACCGGGGAACGGAACCGAGTGGCACGAACGCCTGCGCTACTGGTTTTCCGAAGCGACTTTGTGTCAGCTCGCGCAAATCCAGCAGGCTATCAACAGATTGGAAAGCGAAGCAGAGCGTACTTTCTTCAATTGCGCGCTTTCCCACACGCTTAAATCGGTCTCTTACTGGCATGACCGCAGCGTCAAGCCGATGCGCAAATTGGACAAGCCGATTCCTGACGCGCGGAGAGTATTCCTGCGTCATGCGAAGCGTATGGCGCACGGCAATCGCGAGTTCTGGAACCTCCTATGTGAACGCGATGCGCTGGATATACCTGCGGTTGCCTATTGCGCTGATGCGCGTCAGCTGCCGGCAGAAGATCTATCTGCGTCGCTTGTCGTCACCTCACCCCCCTACGTGACCAGCTATGAGTACGCCGATTTACACCAGCTCAGCGCGCTCTGGTTCGGCTGGATGGGCGACCTGCGAGAGTTTCGCGAGGGGTTTATCGGGCGTTCGAACGGCGTCCACAGTCTCCCTGCCGAGCTGGGTTCGCATCGGGCGGCGCGAATTGTAGCGCAAATGGAAGCGGTTAATCCTCGCAAGGCGCGTGAAGTCGCTCTCTACTTCGGTGAGATGTATGACAGTTTTCGCGAGATGCAGCGCGTTCTGAAGCGTGGCGGATATCTCTGTATTGTGATTGGCAACACGCACCTGTGCGGCGTGGAAGTGCAAAACGCGCAGGTGTTCGCCGAGCAGTTAGAATCGCTGGGCTTTTCATTAGAGCGTGTGATTTTGCGCGAAATCCCTTCCAAGATTTTGCCGCGCACCCGCGACAAAACAACAGGCAAGTTCGCGAGAACGCTCGACGCCGACTATGTAGCCTACCCTACAGAGTACATCGTGGTGGTTCGCAAGCGCGCTTGAGCAAGCGCCAGATACGCCGTTCGGTATAATACCGCCCGATGGAACGGGCGACCCTATTGCTGGAGATAGGATGCGAAGAGATTCCCGCAGCGTTTATGCGCGGCGCACTGGCGCAGCTTCAGGAGAAGCTGTCCGAACTGCTCGATGACTCGCGCCTGAAGTACGGCGAGATACGTACACTGGGCACGCCGCGCCGTTTGATTGCCCTCGTCGCTGAGGTCGCTCTGCAACAGACGCCGGAGGAACGCATCGTGCGCGGTCCCGCCAAACGCGCCTGCTTCGACGCGCAAGGCAACCCCA
>JAOAFW010000279.1 GCA_026416065.1 Fimbriimonadales bacterium | reverse complement strand
CTGGTACACTTACATCATCCAGCGGGCGTCGATCGACCCTCCCAGCGAGAAGGTCGATTGGGCGCAGGTATTCGGCGGCGCGGACAAGGTACCCTCCGAGGGAACAATCGAACGGTACTACGGCGTGCTGGTGGAGTTCTCTGCGCCGCCGCGCCAGTTCCAGCGGTATCTGTTCAGCCAGATAAGGCGCGAGGAGTTCAAGCGGGAGCCTTAGTTTAATCCTCTCTCCAGCCCTTCTCCCGCCTGCGGGAGAGGGAATGGTACGACAGCGTCCCCGCTGTCGTGTTACTTGCACTGAGCCGTTCGTGCGCGACGGCGAAGAAGCCGTCGTCCCGTGCGTCTTGCCCTAATCGCACGATACTTCACGGGAAGCACTTACCAATCGGTGTTTCAGACACCGTGATGCAGATTTTTGACAGGTCATCTTAAATGGCAGGTATAATTGAACCAACAATTATAAGCCAACCTTGCTATGCGCGAATCGAGATGGTACTTCCAGCTGTTTGGGGGATTTGAAGCGCGTTGCGGGACGCTTCGAATCACGCGCTTACGCACGGCGAAGACCACTTCACTGCTGAGCTACCTGGTCGCCCACCCACCACATCGGTTCGCGCGAGAGACGCTGGCGGGCATGTTCTGGGAGGACATGGAGCCAGAACGCGCTCGCAACAACCTTAGTGTCGCCTTGAACGCGGTGCGTCATACGCTCGAATCGCCGGGCGCGCCGCCGCTGATTGAAACCGACGCTCAGTGGGTGCGCCTGAACCCGGAAGCGTTTTACGCCGATGTGCTGGAATTTGAACAGGCGATTCAGGTTGCCCGCGTCGCTTCCGACCCCGCACAGGGATACGAGTGCTACGCTTACGCCGTCAACCTTTATCAGGGGGAGTTTCTGCATGATTTGTACGGCATTTGGGTTGTGCAAAAAGCTGCCCAGCTGCAGTCGGAATGTCTCAGCGCCCTGGAACAACTGGTTCAGACCGATCTGGAGCGGGGCAACGCCGAGTCAGCGCGTTGCTGGCTGGCGCGGATGGTGGCTATCAACCCGTTAGACCGCGACGCGGCGGCGCACTTGATGGAGTTATACCTGCAAGCCCGTCAGTATGGGGCGGCGACGCAGTTGGGTGCAGCGTGGATAGAGCGGTATCAGCATCTCACGGGCGAGGAGCCGCCCCCACGAATAATGCAACTTAAGCAAGAAGCGCTGCACAGGGAACAGGACGGGACGCGTTTGCGTTCACCCCGTGCAGATGCGCGTCCCGAAAAGCCCGCGCTGATGACCGGCAGCATGGGAGATCCCGCGGTTGAGAATCCATCCCTGCCACCCACGCCCCGCACTCGATTTGTGGGACGCGAACAGGAGATCGCGGATCTACTCCAGCGACTCACAGACCCCGACGAGTCGTGTATCACGATAATCGGATTGGGCGGGGTTGGTAAAACCCGTCTTGCTTTGGAGATCGCACATAAACTGCATGTTCTGGGGGAACCGCCCATCCACTGGGTCGCTCTAACGACCATCACACAGCCTGACCAGATTGTTCCCCTCATCGCGCAGACACTGGGGCTGGCTTCCTCCGGCAATATCCACGATTCGCTGCGGCGCTACAGCGCGTTGCATCATCCCCTCCTCTTTCTGGACAACTTCGAGCATCTGCTTCCTGCGGGCGCATCCATTATTGCCGACCTCCTGCGCACAGTTCCCGACCTGCGTTTTTGTATCACCTCCCGCCTGCCGTTGTGGATTGAGAGCGAGACGATGTTCCCCCTTACCGCGCTGCCTTGCGACGATGCGTCCGATGGCTCTGCCCTCGCACTCTTCGTGGAGCGTGCGAAACGAGTGGATTACGACTTCCGACTCACAGACCAGAATCGCCCAACGATTCTGGAACTGTGTCGCCAACTGGATGGAATCCCGCTGGCGCTGGAGCTGGCGGCGGCGCGGCTGAACACGCTTTCGCCCAAGCAGATGCTGCAGCACATCCACGAGCGGTTGAACTGGCTCAAAACCCGCAGAACGGATATCGAGGCGCGACACCGTACGATGCTGGGCGTGCTGGAAGCTACGGCCATCTCGCTGCCCTCTGAGGCACGGCGCGCGCTGGGACAGATGAGCCTCCTGCGTGATGTTTGGTCACTCGAATGGGCGCAAGCGGCGACGGGCTTGCCCATGGAGCGGCTCGCTGAGGTACTGGACATCCTTGTGGGAGCGAACCTGATTGTGCGCGTCTCGGCGGAACTGCCGCGTTATCGGATGCTGGAGATAGTACGGGACTATGCCCAGAGCCTGACGACGAAGGCGCAACGCCTCGCCGCTGAGAATCGTTTGTGCGTCAGGGTACTGCAGACGGCTGCTCACCGCGCCCCTCAAGCGTGTTCCCCGCGACTCACAGAATGGCTCGCCTTCTGGGACGACAACTGCGCCCAGCTGTTCCAGACTCTGGACATCCTGGAACGGAGCAACCGACTGCATAAGGCTCTCCAACTGATTCGTGCAACTGAGCGCTACTACTGTATGCGTCCCTTTACGAACGATGCGCTGCAGCGGGTGCAACGGTGGCTCGACTCAGGCGCACTCTCTCCCCAAGACATTGTCGAGGCGCGCCTGGCTCAGCTCCGCCTACTGTTCACAACGGAGCAGTTTCACCTTGCGCAGCCCGTCGCGGCGGAACTCGCGTCTCTCAATCGGCGCAGCAAACGACGCAGCTGGGCGCTGTACTGGATGGTGCAGATTTCTCTCGTGCTGTGTGATTTGCCCGCCACGCAGCGCTTCTGGCGCGCCTTGCGCAAACGCTACCCCTGCCCTGAGGAGCCCCAACTCCACCATGCCATCCACTATTTGTGGGGCTATCTCGAGCCTGTTGAGGATATCGTGGCTTGGCGTGAGGCGGGCGTGCAATTCGCTCGCCAGGCGGGCGACCTGAGTATACTGGGGGACGCGCTCGGCGCGCTGGTTGAATCCCTGACCTACTTCGGGGAATACGACCGTGCGCTGCGTTTCTCCAACGATGCACGCCAGATCTACACCCAGTTGAATGACCGTCTGGGGCTCAACAGGATACTCCAGGGACAGGCCTACTGCTGGCTACAGCAGGGAGATCTGACGCAGGCGCAACAAACGCTGGATGAATGTCGCGAGATGGAGGGCAGGTTGGGATTGCCGACGGCTTTTACGCGCTGGCTCCAGGCGGTTCTCTGGCGCTGGGAGGGCAAACTGGCGCAGGCGCAACAGCTTGCGCTTTCGGAAGTTGCGCATCTGGAAGCACAACAGATCTGGCATCACGCAGCGTCGATGCTGGATGTCGCCGCGCTCTGCGCCGCCGACTTAGGGAGCCTTGACGACGCCCTGCGCTGCGCCGCCGAAGCGACGCGCCTGCGCGAACGCGAGAACGACCGCGCGCGCTGCTACTTTACCCGCACTCATTACGCCTACCTCCGCGCTCGCGCAGGCGAACCCGAAGCAGTGCAGGAACTGGAAGCGTGCCTCCAGTTCTGGAGTGAGCACAAGTGGCGCCACTGGCAGGCGACGACACTGCAGTATCTCGCGGAAACCTGCGCCCTGCACGGAGATCCCGCGCGCGCCCAGAACGCGCTTCAGGAAGCCATCCAGCTCAATCGCGCGATGGGGCGTTCTCTCGCGCTCCAAAAATGTCAGAGTCTGAAAAATTTGCTCATGATCTGAGCATGTAAGAGTCCCGTAAGATCTTCTTTGTATAATAACGCCGCATGCTCTCGACGGGCGTGCAAAGGAGGTTAACGGTGTTGAATCGATTGCAGACTTTCGGGCTAAGCGCGATTCTCGCGCTCTGGATGCTGAATAACACCCCTGCGCAGGGCGTGACGCAAGCATTTACCTATCAGGGCTTTTTGCGGCAAAGCGGCGCGCCCGTGAACAACGCCGCGCAGCCGATGCGATTCCGAATCTACGACGCCGCGACGGGCGGCAACATGGTCTGGGACTCAGGGAATCTGGGCGTGAATGTGCAGAACGGGCTGTTTACTGTGACGCTGAACGCGCCCGCCAGCGTGTGGACAGGCGCGCCGCGCTTCCTGGAGATTCAGATTAACCCTGCCGCTTCCGGTCCTATCCTCACTCCGCGCATTCCCCTCAACCCGGCTCCCTACGCGAACACGGCGACCCTGTTGAACTTGTTCCAGTCAGGCACTAACAATCCTGACCGCATGGTGATTACCCACTCGCCCGGCTTTACGAACTGGGGCTTGCAGTACCGAGACACCGACGACAGTTTCCACTTTTTAGCCAACGGAATTACCCGCTTGCGAATCGGTCTGGCGGACGGTGTGCTGCAGTATCCGCTGGGTGCAGCAACAGGGCGCGTGTTGACCAGCGATGCGAGCGGAAACGCCAGCTGGCAACCGCTGCCGTCCGGCGCTGATGCTTGGGCAACAAGGACCGTGGGCACATTCCAGTATGATATTTATACCCCGTCTCTCGCACGCTTTGTGGGCATTGGTATAGATGACCCAGACTTCCGCCTGGATGTGAACGGTCGCTCACGGATCCGCGGCACGACGGGTAGCAATACCGCTGGCATTTGGTACTCCAACGGCGCAAACAACCGCGCCTTCATCGGTCTGATCGACGATAACCGAGTCGGGATGTACGGCAACGCTGGCGCAGGGTGGCAGCTCCAGATGAGCACGGTGAACGGCAATCTGGGCGTGGGTGGAGGACCAGTGGACGATGCCAAGCTGCGCGTGTACGGCACGGCCCGCGTGAATGTGCTGGAGATCGAAGGCGCCGACCTCGCCGAGAAGTTCCCCACCACCGACACCGTGGAACCCGGCATGGTCGTGGAGATCGATCCCGATAACCACGGCAACCTGCGCCTCGCACGCGGCGCGTACAATAAGCGTGTGGCGGGCGTCGTTGCAGGCGCGAACGGACTGTCGAAGGGCATCGTGCTGGGCAACCTGGAAGGCAGGGAGACCCACGCGCCCATCGCTATCAGCGGGCGGGTGTGGGTCTACGCCGACGCCACGCGGCACGCGATTGAACCCGGCACGCTGCTCACCACTTCCGACAAGCCCGGCTACGCGATGGCAGTACGCGACCGAGACCGTGCGCACGGCGCGATTCTCGGCAAAGCCATGACCCGCCTTGAAAAAGGCAAGACGGGCATGGTGCTGGTGCTCGTGAACCTGCAGTAAGGAGGCAAGACCATGAAAACGTTCCGATGGCTTGTGCCCGAGTGGACCGGGCTGATCACCAGCGCATTCTGCCTGCCGCTGCAAGCGCAGCAAGCCACCACGCCGCGCGCCCAGCCCCTCTTTGACCATGTGAAAACCACGCTGCCCGCGAACGCGCCTGCCCTGCGCTACGCGCGGGCGTATCAACCCGTGCGCATCCGCTGGCAAGCGCTGAATGCCCTGCAACCTGGCAGCCGCCTGCTGTTCAACCTGATGGAAGGGGTCAACCCCATCGGCGTCATCGAGCGTATCGAGCGCCGCGCCGAGACCCGGTACTCCTGCTTCGGGCATTTAGAGGGCATCGATGGCAGCTTCTTTATCCTGGTGCGCGAGGAGGACGCCCTCGCCCTGTTTGTCAATGTGCCCTCCCGTCAGATGACCTTCGACCTGCGCTCTGTGAAAGATGACCTGTATGTGGTGGTGCTGGTGGGCGATGAACCGCCCTGTGGCAATCAGGGCGATATGACGCCGCCGCCCTTCGAGATGACCCCGGAGGATGCCGAATGGCGCGACCGCTTTGCAGGGCATGATTTTGAGCCAGCGGGCGGCGACTTTGGCACGGCGGCGTGCGTGCAACCACAGGCGGTGCTGGATATTGCGGTCTACTACACCACGCAGGCGCGTCAGGCGATTGGAGGCGTCGACCTGATGAACGCCCGCATCCAGCTGTTCATCGACCAGTGCAATCAGGCGTATCAGAACAGTCAGGTAAGTCTGACGGCGCGTCTGGTGCGTCGGCTGGAAGTGACCTACACCAACGAGGGTAACGGCAACAGCTCTACCCAGCTGGATCATCTGACCAATCCGGGCGATGGGGTGATTGATGGGATTCATCCCGACCGCACGAACTTTCGCGCCGATCAGGTGATACTGCTGGTGAACAATATGGATGCTTGTGGGCGCGCCTGGTGCGGCAACGGTGGCGATCCCGACCGCGCGTTTGGCGTGGTGCAGTGGGGCTGCACGACCTACTCCTTCCCGCACGAGATTGGGCACAATCAGGGGTGCGGACATGACCGGGATAATGGCGGCTGCGATTTTCGCTCGTACGGTTTTGGCTGGCGTTTCACGGGCAACGATGGCGTGCAGTATCGCACGGTGATGGCTTATGCGCCCGGCACGCGCATTCCCCACTTCTCCAACCCGAATGTGACCTATCAGGGAGTGGCGACGGGCGTGCCAATCGGTCTAGCGAACGAAGCGCATAACGCGCAGGTAATCACCGAGACGCGCCGTTCACGCGAGAACTTCCGCCTGCTGGACATCTGGGTGGATTTCGGCTATGGCGGTGTGATCGAACTCGGTACGTTTATCTATCCGTTCAACACAATGACCGAGGGTGTGAACGCGATTCCCACCTTTGTCGACACCGCCGTGCTGGATTATCCCACGCTCTACATCAAAGCAGGGTCTCGTCAGGGGTCTATTACCGTCACCAAGCGGATGCGCGTTCGGGCGTGCGGGGGAAGGGTGCGCATCGGCGCGCCGTAAGCCCCCACTCTCTGCAGCGAGGACACTGACGCTATGCGCAGCGAGCTCGTAGCGTCGGCGTCCCGCCGACGACTGCGCCACTTGAAACGGCGATTGCTGTCACTCACTCCAGAGCGCGGGCTGCAGCGATAAATCTTCCATCCGCACCGTGCGCTTAATCAGACGGTACTCCTCGTGGATACGCCCCGTGCGCAGACGCTCCAGTATCATCGCGTGGTAGGTGGGGTCAATCTCCGCCGCGAGGAACCGACGCCCCAACCGCTGGCACACCTCCAGCTCCGCGCCGCTGCCCCCAAAATGCACCAGCACGACATCGCCCGGCTGTGTGCAGCTCAAAATCAGCATCTCCGACAACTTCTGCGGAATCTGGCACGAGTGAAAGGTCTTTTCACGACTCACATTCTTCACAAGGTCGAAGTAGAACCAGATGCTCCGATGCGCCGTCGTGAACCGCTTGGGGCTGTGCCCGACATTCGTGTTGTAAATCCACACATAGTCCTGCACATCATAGCACGCCTCGTCCAGAAAGCGCACGCGCAGGTGGGCGTTTTGCTTGGGGTAGTTGATGAAGAACATATTTCCGTCGTCTTTCAATACGCGCAGCGACTCTCGCGCCAGTTCGATGTACCACTCGATGTATTCCTCAAAGGCGCGGGTGTAGGACTTGCCGTTGTATTTGACGCCCACGTTGTAGTCGGGGTCGCTGAAGACCATATCCACCGACTGGTCGGGCAGTTGGCGCAGCAAGTCCATCACATCGCCCAAGTAGACCGTATCGATCAGATGTTCAGGGATCCCCATCGTTGCTCCATATAGACTCTACCATTAACCATGCAG
>JAOAFW010000249.1 GCA_026416065.1 Fimbriimonadales bacterium | reverse complement strand
GGTATAGCCCTTGTCGATCAGATACTGGATGGCGTCGGTGATTTCCAGCTCGCCGCGCCATGAGGGTTTGATGGCGCGCGCGGCTTCAAAAATGTGTTTATCGAACAGGTAGACCCCCACCAGCGCAAGGTTGCTGGGGGGCTGTTTGGGCTTCTCGATAAGGCGCACGACGCGCTCGCCCTGCAACTCCGCCACGCCGAACTCCTGCGGGTTAGGCACTTCTGCCAGCAGGATGAGCGCGTTCGGCTGGCGCTGTTCGAACGCCTCCACCAGTGGCTTGAGGCTGGAGGTAATCAGGTTATCGCCCAGATACATCAGGAACGGCTCGCCTTGCAGAAACGGTTCGGCGGTCAGCACGGCGTGTGCGAGTCCGAGCGGTTCGGGCTGAGGAATATAGGTCGCTTGCACACCCCAACGGCTGCCGTCGCCGACGGCGTGCTGAATCTCCGCCGCTGTGTCGCCCACGATGATTCCGACCTCGCGGATGCCCGCCTCAGCAACCGCCTCCAGCCCGTAAAACAGCACAGGCTTATTCGCGACAGGCACGAGCTGCTTCGCCATGCTGAACGTAATCGGGCGCAGGCGCGTGCCCTTACCCCCAGCCAGAATTAACGCTTTCATCGGAGCATCGGCGAGAGTTGAGCGCGTAGCGAAGCAGCGAACTCACGGAAAAAGGCACCAACCAGCGGCGCGTAGGACACCGCCCAGTCCGTAAACTCGCGCCACGAGCGCACGCGAGGAAGCCAGCTCCGCCAGCCCGATGCGCTCTGCTTCCCCTTCAGGTGGGTATCCAGCCAGCGGGTCACCTCGCCAATCACAGTGAACCAGTCGCTCGGTGGGGGCACATGCCCGCCTCTGTACCAGACCACCTTCTTCGGCTCCCGCGCAGCGGTCTGCAGGGCTTTGTTGGACTCCACCGGCACGACATCATCCGCGTCGCCGTTGATGAACAGCACCGGGCGCGGTGCAATTCGCCCCACCCAGTTCACGGGATCGACCACATCCATCACGCGCAACGCCTCCTCCATCTGTTTGGGGTTGTTCTTGGCGGCGTCGCGCCACATCGAGAGCGTGCTTTTCTCCATCAGAATCTTCCAGTCGCCGCCCGCCACCAGCAACACGGGGGCTTTCACGCGCTCGTCTACGCCCGCGAACATCGAGCCGATAATCCCGCCCATACTCGCGCCGATGTAGCCGATTTTGTCGGGATCGATCTCCTTGCGCGCCTGTAGATAGTCCACGCCGCGTCGCAGGTCGACCACGGTCTGAATCAGCGCGTCGCGTGCGCGATAGGGGTACATCCCGAAGAAGGGGATATCGTCGTTCGGTCTGCGCTCGCCGTGATATTGGGCGTCGATGGCAAACAGCGCGTAGCCCGCCTGAGTCAGCGGACCCCAGAGCATCTGGAACATGCGTTTATCGCCGCCCAGTCCATGCATTAAAATCACGCAAGGGAGCTTCTCCTCGCCCCGATTCTTGGGCAAAATCAGAAACGCCGGCACGCGCTGGTCGCGCGCGCTGCGATAGGTGACTTTGTAGACCTGGTACTGCGCCGTCTCCTCAGCGAGGGTCTCCTGCGGGCTGAGTGGTAGCGTCTTATCGTAGCCGAAAATCAGGTCGGCGTCGTATTTGGACGCGCTGTTCTGCGCCTGCGTGCAGCTGGCAAGCGTCAGTGCCATTATCGACCAACCCAGTGTGGAAATGCGCCATCCGTTTCGCATAACTATAAGATACCTGTTGCGGGGTAGGAGTCACACTCCGTTGTTCGGAGCCAGATGAAGCTAATCAGCGCACGGGTAGCGGCAGGAAATACGCCCCATCACCCGAACATCGAGGAGAACCGATGAAACCGCTGGGTCAGCTGACTGTGATTTGTGGGAGTATGTTTGCGGGCAAATCGGAGGAGTTGATTCGCCTGGTGCGCCGCGCGATGTATGCCCGCAAGAAAGTGCAGGTCTTCAAACACGCCTTAGACGACCGCTTCGCGCACACGGCGGTCGCCACCCACAACGGCGCACAATTGGAGGCGATGCCTGTGCGCAACACGCGCGAACTCATCTGCCTGCTCGACGCCGATACCGATGTGATTGCTATCGAGGAGGCACAATTCTTCGACGAAGATCTTGTGCGCTTGTGTATCGAGTTGGCAGATGCGGGGAAGATGGTCATCGCCGCCGGGCTGGATCAGGACTTTCGGCGTCAACCGTTTGGCATTATGCCCCAGTTGCTGGCGGCAGCGGACGAGGTCATCAAGTTGCGCGCGATTTGTGTCCAGTGTGGACGCCCCGCAAGCCACACGCAGCGTTTGGTGGACGGACGCCCCGCCGCGTGGGACGAGCCGACGATTCTGGTCGGCGCGGAAGACCATTACGAAGCGCGCTGTCGGATCTGCCATCAGGTGCGTCGCATCCCGCCTGCGTTCCGCAAGCGGTTGCTAAAGGGGATCCGACGCCCCAAGGAGATGCTATGAGGTTCCGCTGGTCGGGAGCCGTGGCTTACGACGCCGACACCGCTGCGCGGCGGCTGAGCGACTACTTCGGTGTGATTGGCTATGAGGAGCGTGCGCCTGCACACTGGGCGCACGGTAGTCGATGGAGAGCCGTCGCCACGCTCTCACCGCGCCAGCTCCCCATCACGGTCGAGGCAAAGCTCCAGCCTTGGGGAATGCAGACACTTGTCGACGTGACGTACGAGCTCACACGCGCTCCGCGCGCCCTCAGCGAGCAGGACGCCGACCTGATTGTGGCGGAACTGCGGGGTCTGACCGAGTACCTTCAACACGGAACTGCGGATTTCGAAACGATGCAACAACTGGAACGCGCTGCGACACGCAAGGCACGTCGCGCGCTGTTCAACACGCTGGGAGCAATCGTGTTGCTCTCGATTCCGCTGGCGGCGTTGCTGAGTCGGCTATCGTTGCCGCCTGCGCTGGCGTCGGTGCTGGGGGGCGTTCTGGGCGGCTTGGGGGCGAGCTACCTCTTCTGGTGGTTCGTGCGACGGAAGTAGCTCTTACTCAGTACGCACATCCCGCAGCCACTTCACATGCCCATCCAGAAACAGTCGGTTCCGTCCCCCGCGATGCACAGCGCGTCCGCGCAAGGCAGACTCCACCGTGCCAATCGTACGGGGGAAGTAGGGGTCAACGGCGAGTTCTACATCGGCTTGCCCATCGGGGCGCGTGTAGAAAGGGCTGGGGTTCGCCTGCAGGTCGGCAACGGCTTGATCGGGTGTCTTGCCCCAGAAATTATCAGGCGAAACCGGATTTTCCATACGGTCAAATCGCCACATCCAGTAGCGGGTGATTTTATCCTGCGCAACGGTCTGCTTGACCTGTACCGCCTCACCCAACACACTCCCGGCGACGCAGGGGCAACTCCAGAGGTTCCAGTTCCGCGTGTACGGCTCCAGCACGATGCCTGCCCAGCCGCTGCGCGGGTCGGATGGGGGCCAACTGCTCCAGGGGCGATAGCCCAGCGCGAGTTTCAGGTCGCGGCGGTCGGGCATGCGCTCGTCGTAATCCTGCAGATACATCCAGAACGCCTGACCGATTTGGCGCAGGTTTTGGGCACACGCCGCCTGACGCGCACTCTCGCGCGCTTGCGCTAACACCGGGAACAGAATCGCTGCCAAAATCGCAATAATCGCGATGACCACCAACAACTCAATCAGCGTGAAGCCCCAACGCACTCGCACAGCGCAATTCTACCTCACGCGGGGTATCCTTACAG
>JAOAFW010000195.1 GCA_026416065.1 Fimbriimonadales bacterium | reverse complement strand
GTTCCCCTCGCTCAGCGTGGAGGAACAGACCGAGCTGCTATACGCCGACTGGTTCGTGGAGGGACGCGTACGCGGACAGGAGCGCGAGGTGTGGCTGGTGGTGGAGGTCTCGTGGGGAGTGGGCGTCGACGATGTGGAGCGGGCGCACGCGCGGGCATCGATTCTGCGACGGGCAGGCGCAGACGCCTACGGCGCGACGATGGGCAGAGGCGCCGCGCCCGAAGCCGTAGAACGCGCTCGCGAGCTGGGCATCCTACTCGCGCTTGACGGCACGGTGCAAAACGCCGAAGCCCTGCGCTGAACAGAACCCCCTATGCGCAGCATTTCATCTACAGACCGTTCTTCCCTCCGCCTGCTCAACGACGGCATCTGCCCGCCCGAAGTAAATATGGCGCGCGACCTTGCCCTGCTGGAGGCGTTCGAGCGGGGCGAAATCCCGCCCACCCTGCGCGTATATCAGTGGGCGTCGCCAGCGATTACTTATGGCGTGAATCAGCAGCTCCCACCTCGTCTGGTGGAAGCGTGCCAGCAGCTCGGTATCCCGCTATTCCGTCGCCCAACGGGAGGGAAAGCAGTCTTACATGGGCACGATTTGACGATGGCGCTGGTGCTGGGAAACCTCACCCCCCAGCCCCCTCTCCGTAAACGGAGAGGGGGAATAGGGTGCGTGGAGAGTGCGAGCATTCCCCCCTCTCCGTTTACGGAGAGGGGGGCAAGGGGGATGAGGTCAGAAGAGGGTGTGGGAAGACTGCAGCACCACGCCTCCGATTCGAGCCTAACCAGTCTACCCTTACGAGGAAGAGGTGAGGGCGCGCGCCTCTATCCCCGTCAGGTCTATCTCCAGCTTGCCCCTGCGTTGATTGAAGCGTTTCGGCAGGTGGGCGTACCCGCCGCGCAAGGTGGCGCCATCGCGCCCGACCCGCGTAGCATAGACGACGGCGGCGACTGCTTCGCGACCCCGGCAATAGCCGACATCGTGCAGGCTGAAACAGGGGTCAAGCTGATGGGCTGCGCGCTGCTGGTGCGTGGCGCGTGCGTGCTGGTGCAGGCTTCGATTCCACTACGCTTGCCGGAGGTTCCTGTGGAGTCTCTTTTTGGACATCCACACCCTGTGCCGCCGCCCCTTGAAGCCGACTCCCTGATGAATGCACTTTACGAATCGCTTGGCAGGATAGTTCTATAGCGGCTCATAGCAGAGCCAGACGGGGCAGGGGGAATGCTTCATCACATAGGCTACGATACCCACCCCTAATGGATTCTCCATCGGGAGTAGCCTGCGGTGGTCGGTCAGCACCAGCAAGTCCGCTTCTACCTCTTCCGCCTCGCTGACCAGTCCCTGTCCCACTTCACGCGCCTGCACCAGGTCTGCCGCCACCACGACCCCTTCCTCTTGCGCGATATGTTCCGCTTCCAGAAGCAACTGTTCCGCTTCATGCACGCCGGGCGGCTCAGGCGCGTCCACCTCGTGTGTATAGCCCACGACCAGCACGTAGACCAGACGCAAGTTACTGCGCGTATGCTTTGCGAAGCGACACAGCCAGCGCAGGATACGCTTGTCGTGAGAGCTGCCCCGATAGGCCATCAAGATTGTTCGCATCGCTATCGCTCCAAGAAGTAGCGCACGGTGGACACAACCACATTCGGTTTTTTCATGAGTGCAAGGCGCAGGATCCACGCCGATTGATTATGGAGCAGATGGTGCCACCACTTGCGCGGATAGAATTCAGGGATAATCACCGTCACCTGATCTAACTGCTCTTGATCGATCAGCTCGTCGATGTATTCTTCTATCGGTTCGATGAGCGAGCGGTGTTCCGAGACGATGATTTTGAGGGGGATGTCAGGCACGAACTCGCGCCATTCCTGCTGCATTTTCTCGGCGGCAGGGGTCACGAGGCGTAGCTCGGTTTCCTCATCTTTGGTACGTTTCAGCACACGCCGATAGACTGCGGGCGGACGCGGGTCGACGTTGATATGGAGCGCCTCAATCTCGTCGGAATGGGCAAGGGTGCGTGCGTAGTCCAACGCTTGCAGCACACCCTGATGCACGCTGGGCACCAGCACGACCACCTTGTGGCGCATCGCGCGTCGCTCCATCGGTTTCGGCTTAAGCTGCGCCTTAATCGTCATATAATGCTCATGCACCTTGAACAACAGAAACATCAGTACACCGATGGAGACGAGCGTAATCCATGCACCGTATCGGAAGTTCGCGACGAGTTGCGTCATGAAGACCAGCCCGGTGGTGAACGCGCCGAACCCGCTAATCAGCATGCCAACGCGCCAGCGCGGAGGCTTTACTCGGGCGAAGCGACGGGCCATCCCTGCCTGGGAAAGTGTGAAGCCGATAAACACCCCCACCGCATAGAGCGGAATCAGCGCGTGCGTATCGCCCCGGAAGTAGATAATCAATAGGGCAGAGAGTAGACCCAAAAGGATAATGCCGTTGTTGAACACCAGCCGGTCGCCGAGATTGGCGAGCTGACGCGGCGCGAACCGCGCGTTCGCTAAGACAGACGATAAACGAGGGAAATCGACGTATGCCGTGTTCGCAGCCAAAATCAGGATCAGCGTCGTGGCGACCTGAACCACATAGTAAAACCACTCGAACGGCGTACTTTCCAGCACGGTGCGCGCGAGGCGGGAGGTGAGCGTCTCTACAATTTCACCATGTTCGTTTTTGAGCGGCAATACCTGAAAATAGGACGCTGTGTAGGTGATACCCAGTACCAGCCCTGCAAGAATGATTGCCATCAGGAGCAGGGTGAGCGCAGCGTTCCGCGATTCGGGTGAACGAAAAGCGGGCACGCCGTCGGAGATTGCCTCCACACCTGTAAGCGCGGAGCAACCGCGTGCGAAGGCAGTCAGGAGAATCAGAAAACTGAACGCCTGTGCCTCTTCGCCATAGGGCGGATAAGGAGCAGGCTCGATATCCCCTGAGAAACCACGTGCCAGCCCAACCAAAATCAAAATGGCGAAGGTCAACACGAATCCGTAGGTGGGTGGGGCAAACACCAGCCCCGACTCGCGTGCGCCGCGCAGGTTGATGAAGGTCATCAACGCAATAAACAGGATACAGAGCGGTACACGATAGGGCAACATTGCAGGAAATGCGGAAATAATGGCGTTCACACCCGCAGCGATGCTTACGGCGACGGTCAGCACATACCCCACCAGCAGCGCAGACGCCGCCAGCACACCCCAGAACTCGCCCAGGTTCTCCCGGGAGACGATAAACGCCCCACCACCCTGAGGATAGGCATACACCGTCTGCCGATAAGAGAACACCACGATAAACAACAACACGACTACCGCCAGCGAGATGGGGAAAGCATATCTCAGCGCCTCCTCGCCAGAAGACCAAAGCACCAGCATCATCTCTTCGGTGGCGTAAGCGGAAGAGGACAGCGCGTCCGAGGCGAACACAGGCAAGGCTAATAGCACGGGCAATCGCTCATGGCGTGCCCGCCGCGTCGACAATACCGGACCGATTAACAGTCGCCAGATTCTGCCCAGCATTCAGCTCTTCGGGGGAAGAGTATACCTGTTGTGCACCCGAAGCCATGCTTGCGCATAGCGGTAGTCTTCGTCGGTATCCACATCGTAAGCAAGTTCGGGCGCTGCGTTCAGGTTGAAATGGAGCCGTGTACTCAGCAGGCGTTCCGCAAGGGGAGGAAGGCTGTTCAACGCAAGGCGTCCGGTGAGGAATCGTGCTGCCAACGGCGTAGCAGTGGTCATCAGATGATAGTGGAAAGTGCGCATGAGCGTGAGTGCGACCTTCGCTGCGGATTTGCGCGCTCTCGCCAGCCGATGGAGCAGGGGAGCGTGCGCCTCCAAGAAGCCTACGCGCAATACACTCACCGACGCGCTTACAAAGCGCCCCTCGGCGAATTGAAGCGCAGTGTAGGGCGCACCTGGAAACATCCGCACGAACTCCGCCTCGGGAGTCCAGCCCACCACCACATCAGCGTCGGGCGGAGTGGCGCGAATGAACTCGCAAACCGCTTCGCCCGTGAGCATCGGTAAATCTACCGCACAGTGCAGGAACTGTGTCTCGGGGCTCAGTTCCAATCGCTCCACACCGCGAAGAAGGTTAGTAATCGGGTCACTTCCCTCTGTGGTGAACAACACCTCCAGCCCTTGCGGACGAAGCATATGCAACAAAAGCTCCGACCCGACAACGGCAATCCGCTCCACTCCGCTATGGTGCAG
>JAOAFW010000179.1 GCA_026416065.1 Fimbriimonadales bacterium | reverse complement strand
GTGGCGGGTCGGGGGCGACAGGGCGCGCCGCGTGTCCGGCTGGCTTTTCCTGACGGCGGCGCTCTATTTCCCCTTCACAGCAGGCTGGGCAGGACAACCCCGCTATCGATTGCAGGTGTTCCCCTATTCGCTGCCCGTGATGGCGAGCATAGCGCGGCGCAGGGACAACGAACAACGCCCACAAACAGGCATTAGTCAGGGCATCGAGACCGCGCCCTCGCCTCAAAATGGTGTATAATAAGAGCGTTTGAGAGGAGACGCCAATGCGAAGACTGTGGAGTGTTTTGGGAACGGCATGCGCGATTCTGATGCTCAGCGCTGCCCAAGACGAGCAGCCGCTCATCAACTACGCGGGGGGATACGGCAGCTTCGACTACGATTTCTATATCGGCAATCCTTCCGTTGGACTTGTGCGCGACGGAATCGCGGAGGGGTTCAGTGCCAGCGTCGATCCCGCCTTCTCGCTCAGTCTGGATGAAGAAGACAAGGTACAAGGGCTTGCCTCTCAACGCATCAGTTTCAATCGCAACGCCTCTGGGAGTGTCTCAGCTTCGATGTCTTACACCATGCGGTTCCCCTCAACGGACTATCCGCAGGTGGGAGAAACGGTTCGCATCAGCCTATGGGTCAAAGCCGCCAACTGGAATAATGCGCGGTTTCGAGTGTTAGCACGCGGCATTAGCGGCGGCGGCTCCCAGACGCTTCTGGACACTGGCGCGCCGCCTGCCAACTGGACCCAGCTTGAATTCAACTATGTCGTGCCTGCGTCCAATCCCGCGGGCATCATCGTGGAACTGCGGGTGGACGCGCAAAGCGGCGTTTCCACTGGAACCATTTGGTACGACGATCTGGTCGTCACCGGCAGCCAGCGCTGGCGTCCGCACACGCCCCGCTCGCTAAAGATAATCGCGCCTTACAATCCTGGCAACGAAGAAGCGAACTACGACTGGGTCTACTATGCCCGTGAGTTCGACGCGATTATTGCGCGATGGGATACGATCAAGCAGCTCCGAACACACCGCCCGGATTTGAAAAACATTGTCTACTATAACTTGATCTATAGCAACCAGGTTTCCAATCAGAATCAGTGGGCTTTGTCAGACTTGTTTGGCTACTGGTACTGCGATTCACGCCACCCCGACTGGTTCTTACTGAATGTCTTGGGGCAACGGCAGCGATTCGGCAACAATCTTCATGCGATGGACATCGGCAATCCTGTGGTATCTAACTGGGCTGCTCAGAATCTCGCACTTTACATGCGATATGCTGATAGCGGAGTGGATATCATTCACTTTGACAGTTTTATTGACTTTTTCTTCACAAGTTTCCATTTTCAGAGATATCCCACGTCTGCCAGTCGGATGGCTGCGATGACCAAGCACTTACGCAACATGCGTGCAGTGACGCAGGAGCAGGGTATCCAGTTTATTATCAACGCTGCTGGGTCGCCGTACACGCGTGACCAGCCGCATACCTACTTCCTGCGACAGGAGCTTCTGGACGGGATGCTCGTGGAGCAAGCGTTCACGCATATTTTTTCTTTACCGACTGGGTTTGTGACCTTCAACATTTGGCTCGGTCAGTTCAATACCTTGATCGAGAATGCGCCGCGCACGCGGGTCGTCTACTCCGGGTACGGGGTGAGCAACCCAGTGGAAGGTCGACGCCAGAAAATCTACGCGCTCGCCAGTTTCCTGCTCTGTGCTGACGACAACATCTACCTTTATCTGGACAAACACTATTACGATGGTGGGCCGAACCGTCAACGCAGCTGGCGTCCTGACGCCGACTTCGATGTTCCGCTCGGTCAACCAACGGGCGCACATGAGGTCTACTTCCGCAGCTCGGACTATCAGGGCGGTCTGTATTATCGCCCCTTCCAGAACGGCTTCGTGCTGGTGAACCCCACGGGCAATAGCGCCGTGCTTATATCTGGTGTTCAAGTCTGGAAAGACGGCGCTGTGTTCAGCTGGATTCTGGACGCCGACTACTGGGAACTCTGGTCGGGGCAGACCTTCCCGGCAGGGACGCGCGTCAAAATCTATCCTAAGCAGGCGAGGATTTTCGTGCGGGCGAACAGCGCCGCCCTGCGCAACTACCCGCCTGCAAAGGGGAAAGTGCGTCCCTCCCCCGATACGAGCGGACAAGCAGGGAACGTTTCGGGAAGTCCGATTCTTCGCAGGTAGGCAGATGGCGTTTCGCCAGAAGCCCTTACTGGCGAAACGCCGCTTGATTTTCCAAACGGTATACTTCCGAGCGTGCTGAGACGCATCGACTGGAGCGCGCCCGCAGGTGCATGGGCGGTTGCTGCCCTGAGTTTTTTCGTGCGCTTGCTGAACACACTGGCAGGGTTGGGTTTCGACGGCGACTCGGGGCTTTTCGTGGCGCGAACACTGCTGTCCATCGAACGCGGCGTTTACACCCCTTCGCGTGCGCCGGGCTATTTTGTGCCGGAAATGCTGGCACGCGCGCTGCAGGGCACGGCATCCACTGGCTCTGTTTGCTCAACAGCGCGATCTATGCGCTCTCGGTAGTGGCTTTCGCCGCCATGCTGCGCACGATGTCTGTTCCCGGACGGAACTGGCTACTGTGGGCATACGCTCTCCTTCCTCTGGGGTGGGTCGCCTGCTCAGACGTAATGGTGGAGTATAGCCTCTGCTTGCTGGGCATGCTGCTGGGCTGCTTTTCACTTTGCGCGGCGCGCCCGCAGTGGCAGGCGTCGCTCTGGGCTGTGGAGTCGCTATGCGTCCTTCACAAGGTATGCTGATTTTTATGGTGTTCGTCGCCTACTGGCTCTTTTTCTGGCGCGGACGAGCGGGGTTAACAGCCGTCGCGCTCAGCTTAGCGAGCCTGCTTCTTCTTTGGGCAATGCCCGTCGTTGCGCTCACAGGCAAATTGCAAACTCTCTGGGGCTTTATGCTCCATGAAGCTAACTGGCGACAGCACCTGACCCTCGCTGGAAGTCGCGTGATAGGGGCGGTAGGGGCTATCGGAGTGCTTGCTGTTGCTCTCGCAAGCGTCGATGCCCTCCGAGCATTTCGCCCGTCAGCAGAAGCGTTCAAACCTGCCTTGCTCTGCCTTATGGTCAGCGGGGTAATCCTGGTAGCATTTTTGCACCATCCCGTCAAGATGAACTACCTTCTCCTTGCAATGCCTTTTGGGTTGTTGGGGGTGTCGCTGTTGTGTCGTCCTGCGCTTGTTGCTTTTCTCTGCCTTACTCTAATAGCCCACAACGGAGTCGGCGTCCCCAGCCTTGGACGCATCTCCACCCGTTATGAAATGCGCCCAGTGGGGTGGGGCATCGCCGTGCGCGACTACCAGGAGCGTAGCGCATTCCCACATCAAGTGGAGAACGTTGTTGCGCAGGCGCCGCCCCACAGCGTCGTCGGCGTTCAGGAATCGACCGTCTGGCTGCTGGCGTATCAAACGCTTACAGGACAGCGCGCTGGATGGCGTGTGGAAAACCCAAACGAAGTCATCGACGCTGCTACCCAGCGCCGCTTCGTGCTGATGGGCGACGCCGCCAGTGCGGAACGCTGGCGACAACAGGCGCACCCCGTTTACATCACTTCTGGAGTCGCGATCCGGCTCCGGAATAGCTTCAACTACGATTCACACAAGGCGGGGTTCAGGGTTATCCATACCGTCAATGTGGGATTATAATATCTCGACCGAACGAGAGCTATCCGCGACGCAGGCACGCTTTGTCTCCACCGGAACGGCTTCAGCTGCAAGTTATTTTGCACTATTAGAACTACCGATTGGCATTCTCCGCAAGGACTGCCCCAAAGTCACCAAGTTGGGGGACTGCAGCAGGTACAATTCCCCCCACGATGCACTTAGACGAGGCTGTGGAGCGGTTCCTGACGCACTTGAGCGCGGCGCGCTCGCCCCATACCGTCAAGGCGTATGGAACCGACCTCGCGCAGTTTGTGGAGTACGCCCTGAGCGCGGGGATTGAGCAGGTGGA
>JAOAFW010000156.1 GCA_026416065.1 Fimbriimonadales bacterium | reverse complement strand
GGCAGCGTCAGATGTGTATAAGAGACAGATCAATAGTCGTTCGTGACGTCGGTGCAGCGAAAGGCGCGTTTGACCCGTCAGCACCTGCGCCTTCTCAAGGCGAAAATCAGCGGGCGCGGCGGTCTGCAGCCCGTACAGGCTCCACTCCACCCACCCGTCTGCATCAGGCGCGACGCGCACGCTCTCGAAAATCGGGCGTGCGACCTGAAACAGGGCGTCGTGCTTGGACGTTGAGCGCAGCTGAATCAGCACAATCGTGTGTTGTTCGGGATAGCGCCGAATGCGCCCTACGGCACGCTCGTCCGAGCGCCAACGGAACTCGATGTGGTGTTCGTCAACAGGATGCAGCGTCCCTGCGAAGGGCTGACGCGCCTTGTGTTTGGCGCGTTCCAGCTTTTTGAGGAACTGATGCAATACGAAGTTCAGGTCAGTTTTACGGCGGGAGCGCGTCCATTTGAGGTCGATTTCCGCGCTGTGGGGCGAGCCGATTTGCATAAAGCCGTCGCGCCACTCACCCGAATAGCCCTTGAGAAACCAGTCAGTCGGCACATTCAAACGAATGCCCTGCCAGCCGATGAGGGTAGGCAGAGCAGGGGATGCTTGAGAATAGTTGCACGGGCGTCCCCGCCCGTGCTGGTTGCCTGCCTGACCGCCCGTTTTCACTTCTGCGCCTGTTCCGCCTCGTCTTCAGTACGCGTGGCGCGGCGGAACTCCGAAAGAGCTTCCCCAATCGAACGCGCCAGTGCAGGCAGACGCGACGCGCCAAACAGCACCAGCACGATGACCAGGAGAATCATCCACTCCTGCGTACCCATGTATCCCAAAATCGGCATGCTTGGTTCTCCTCCGGTGGATAGTATACCCTATCTCTTCTCGAGAAAACTTTATGATGCGCCCATCGCGACCGCGGAGATACTTTTCCCGGTTACACACCCCTATCGGTAGTGCGAGAACGAGTAAACGGCAAAGGCTGGAGTGAGCGGTTCTTAACCTGTTCTTAACATTCGGCGGCGCATGATTTAATCGCTATGAGACCCCGCTACGGTTGGATTGCGCTGAGTTGCGCGGCGATTTTGAGTTTTGCCGCTTGTGCTAAGCAAGCTACAGAAGGTGAATCGACGACCACCAGTAAACCCACGCTCTCCGGCACAATTCGCGTCGACGGTTCCAGCACGGTGTTGCCTATCTCCGAAGCGATTGCGGAAGATTTCCAGAAGCAAAATCCGCAGGTACAGGTTACGGTCGGTAAATCGGGTACCGGAGGCGGCTTCAAGAAGTTCGCCAACGGCGAAATCGATATCACCGGTGCATCGCGACCCATTCGTGAAGAGGAAGATGCCCTGTGTAAAAAGAACGGCGTCGAGTATATCGAGATTCCCATCGCCTACGATGCGATGGCGGTCGTGGTGAATCCGCAGAACACGTGGTGTGATTCTCTTACTGTTGCGGAGCTCAAGAAAATCTGGGAGCCGGCGGCGCAGGGCAAGATTAAGAACTGGTCGCAGGTGCGCTCTGGTTTCCCCAACGAGCCGCTGACGCTGTTTGGCGCGGGCACCGACTCGGGCACTTTCGACTATTTCACGGCGGCGATTGTGGGCGAGGAGAAGGCGAGCCGCGGCGACTACACCGCCAGTGAAGATGACGATATTCTCGTGCAGGGCGTCTCACGCACGAAAGGTGCGCTGGGCTACTTCGGGCTGGCATACTACGAGAACAATCAGGACAAACTCAAGTTAGTCGCCATCGACAACGGGAGCGGACCCGTGAAGCCCTCGCGTGAGACGGTGCTGGACGGTACCTATCAGCCGCTGGCACGACCGCTGTTTCTGTATGTGAATGTGAAAGCGCTCGACCGCCCGGAGGTCACTGAGTTCATCAAGTTCGCTTTGGCGAATGCGGGCAAACTTTCGGATGAAGTGGGCTACATCGGGCTACCCGAGCAAGTCTATGAGCTGGTGTCGCATCGTGTAGAGAAGCGGATTAAAGGCTCCGCGTTTGGCGCACATGGCTCACAGGTCGGGGTGAAACTGGAAGACCTGTACAAGATTGAGGAGGCTTCGGAGAAAGGTGCCCAATAACGCGCCTGCAACGGAGGTCGGTGTGGCGTACACCCGTGCGGTGGTACAGATCGGCGCGAACAGTCGCAACCGCCGGCGTGTGCGCACGGAGGAACGGGTCGTGCGGGTGTTCCTGTTCCTGTGCGCTCTGCTGGGCATTGTCACGACCTTCGCCATCGTGTTTATCCTCTTCACGGAGAGCCTGAGCTTCTTCAAAGAGGTCGCGGCGATCGAGTTCCTCACAGGTACGGTGTGGACACCCACTTTCAAGAATCCCTCGTTCGGAGTGCTGCCACTGGTGACGGGTACGCTGCTCACCTCGCTGATTGCGCTGTTGCTGGCAGGACCTGTGGGGTTGCTCACCGCGATTTATCTCAGCGAGTACGCCTCGCCGCGCGTACGGCGGGTGGTGAAGCCTACGCTGGAAGTGCTGGCGGGCATCCCGACGGTTGTGTACGGCTACTTCGCCCTGACTTTCCTCACGCCCCTGCTGCAGAAGTTCATTCCGGCACTGGAGGGGTTCAATGCGCTTTCGGCGGGGCTGGTGATGGGGGTAATGATATTGCCGACGATTGCCTCCCTGAGCGAGGACGCCCTGTACGCTGTGCCGAACAGCCTCCGCTACGCTTCGCTCGCGTTAGGGGCGACCCGCTTTCAGACCGTATGGGGCGTGGTGGTGCCCGCCGCGATGTCGGGCGTCTCGGCGTCGTTCCTGCTGGGCGTCTCCCGTGCGGTCGGCGAGACGATGATTGTCGCTATCGCCGCGGGGCAGCAGCCGAACTTCACTCTTATCCCACTAATCGCCGTACAGACAATGACTGCCTACATCGTACAGATTACAATGGGCGATACACCGCATGGCTCCGTGGGATATCAAACTATTTTTGCTGTGGGCTTGTTGCTATTTGTGATTACGTTGTTGTTGAACCTCGCCAGTGAAGCAATCCGGCAGCGTTATAAGGGGGCGCGCGTATGATACAGGTCGTCAGCACACCGCGGTGGCGCGCCCGCGAGTATCGACGTGAGCAGATTTTCCAGCTGGTGGGGGCACTGATTGTACTGTTCGCGCTGACAACGCTGGTGGTGCTGCTAACCAAGATTTTGCTGGATGGGTTTATGCGGCTCAACCCTGAGTTCTTCGCGAACTTTCCCTCGCGCCGCGCGGAGCAGGCAGGCATCAAAGCCGCGTTGGTGGGTAGCGCGTACCTGCTGCTGTTGACCGCTGCGATTGCAATCCCCATCGGTGTCGGTGCTGCGCTCTATCTGGAAGAGTTCGCGCGACGCAACTGGTTCACGCGCATGGTGGAGATTAATATCACCAATCTTGCGGGCGTGCCGTCGGTTATCTATGGCTTGCTGGGGCTGCAGGTTTTTGTGCGCACGCTGATGATGGATCGCAGCCTGCTGGCGGGCGCGTGTACGATGGCGCTCTTGGCGTTGCCAGTGATTATTACGGCGTCGCGTGAAGGCTTGCGTACGGTGCCCAAGAGCCTGCGTGACGGCTCGCTGGCGCTGGGTGCAACGCAGTGGCAAACGGTGCGGTATACCGTCCTGCCGGTCGCGATGCCCTCTATTCTGACGGGCGTCATCCTGTCGCTTTCGCGCGTGGTGGGCGAAACCGCCCCGCTGCTGGTAATCGGTGCGGTAGTGTATATCGGCACGCTGCCCGATAGCCTGTTCTCGTCGTTCACCGTGCTGCCTGTGCAGATTTATAGCTGGACTACGCGCCCGCAACACGCCTTCCAGGAGAACGCGGCTGCAGGCATCATTGTGCTGCTGGCGCTGCTCCTGACGATGAATGCGCTGGCGATTTACCTGCGTAATCGGTACCAGAAACGGTTACCAATCTAAGTAAGGCGGTGGCTCGAACCACTCGCAGTAACTACGGAGCGAGTGAGTTTCGCTGTCGGACATTCATATCGCGATGCTCAAACAAGTATGGCAAGACACCCTGCCGAGGGACACGCTGAGCTTTGATGTACTGGCCATCCCGCGCCAGCCGACGCAGTTGCTGACGCTGGATGAGGTGCGCATCCACTGCAGCGTTTGGGAGAGTGGTCAGTGGCGTGAGGTGCGTACCTACCCGCACCGCATGCAGCGTGATTTGTATGTGTTGCAACCCGCCCACGAGGGGAAAACCTTGATTTACACCGACGGCGCGGGCTGGCTCTGGACAGAGAAGGAGATTATTTCGGATATCCCCACACGCACCGTGCCGATTGGCAGGCTGGTAGATAAAGAAGGCGTCGCTCGGATTATTTGCTATGACCATCAGGAGCAGTCGCCGTACTACTATGTGTTAGAGAAGCCTCTGCTGAACGATCAGTTCTATCTCGCGCCGGATGACCTGCTTAGCGGCGAGATTCAGAGCTTTGTGATGCAGATCCCGCGTTCGGCAGTGCAGTGGGGGGCGTTTTATACCAACGGCTATCGTTTTGTGGCGCTGGTGCGTGCGAACGAGAAATCGCCTGCACGGATTTACGGCGTGGCGCAGGATCGGGTGGCGCGACTGGAAATCAAGCAAGGTCGCCCGAACCCGGTTCAACGGGTGAACTTGCTCTCGGTGGGCACGCTGCGACGCGAGATGCCGATGTGCGTGCGCTACGGCGATCCGAAAGATGAGAAAGAGACACGCCTGCTCGTGATGCAAGCCACGCGCGAAAAGGTGGTGCTGACGGCGTTCAGCGTTTAGCCCCATCCAACTCTACAACTTGTCCATCATACGCCAGTTCGATGCCCGCTGGCAGTTCTGCACTCGTTGTCTCGTAGTCCAAATCGTGTGTCAGGTGTGTAAACAGCGTGCGTTCTGCTTTGAGTTGCGAGGCGACCTCTACTGCCTTATCGAGGTGAAAGTGGGTGGGGTGCGGCTGGCGACGCAGCGCGTCCAGAATCAGCAGTTTCAGTCCCTGCAGGCGTTCCCAGGTGTCGGGCGGGATGTAACTCACATCCGTCACATACGCAAAATCGCCGATGCGGAACGCCAGAATGGGCATCTCACCGTGAAATACGCGCAGGGGCTCAATCGTTAGACCGCCGATAGAGAGCGCACCCGTGATTTCGCGAAACTCGATTTGCGGGGTGCTGACGCCAGGGGGGTAGGGGAAAAAGATGTACCGAAACACGCGCTTGAGGTCGTCCAGTGCGCTGGGTTCTGCGTAGACGGGCACGGCGCGTCCGGTGTAGATGGTGAAGCCACGAATGTCATCGAGCCCCATGATGTGGTCGGCGTGCGTGTGGGTAATCAGCACGGCGTCGAGGTGCTGGTCTAAGCCCGTGCGCAGGAGTTGCAGGCGCAACTCGGGCGGCGCGTCGATCAGAAGCTGGACGTCCCCCTGCTGGATATGGACGCTTGGGCGTGTGCGGTGGTTGCGCGGGTCATTGGAGGTACAGACAGAGCAGCGGCATCCCAGTTGCGGCACGCC
>JAOAFW010000366.1 GCA_026416065.1 Fimbriimonadales bacterium | reverse complement strand
GCGTGCATCGAGACCTCCGTGCGCACAAAGCCGGGACAAATCAGCGTGATGCGGATGCCCTGATCATAAACCTCCGAGCGCAGCGAGTCGAAGTAGCCGTGCAGCGCGTGCTTGGAGGCGCAGTAGGCGGACTGGCGCGGCGTGCTAAACTTGCCGAGCAGACTGCTCACCACCGCAATCTGCCCGCTCCCCCGCTCAATCATATAGGGCAGCAGGGTCTTGGTGAGGGAAATCACGCTGAAGTAGTTCACCTCCATAATGCGTCGGTCTACGCCGAGGTCGGTCTCCAGCACGAGCGAACGTTGCGAGATACCCGCGTTGTTAATCAGAATGTCCACCTGCCCGAAGTGTTCAATCGCGGCGGCAACAGCCGTCGGGTGGAACTCGTAGTCCGTCACATCGAACGGAAGCAAGAGCACTTTCCCTTCACCGGTGCAGGCGTCGCGTACGGCTTCGAGTCGCTCGCGGCGGCGCGCCGTTAGAATCAGGTGCGCCCCCTCGCGACTGAACGCATTCGCCAGTGCCTCGCCAATCCCCGACGACGCGCCGGTAATCCAGACGACCTTGTTGCGGAACCGCATCCTTTACACCGCCTGACGCGCCATCGCCGTTTCGGGCAACTGCTCGCCCAGACGCGCTGCGATGTCTTCGGGGTTCTGCGCCACGCGATACATCTCTTCGCGCGTAATCAGCTTGTGCTGGTATAGGAACATCAGGTGGTTATCCAGCGAAATCATGCCGAGCTGCTGCCCTGTTTGAATAGCCGACTCGATACTATGTATCTTGCGCTCGCGAATCATGTGCCCGATAGCGGGGGTGACGTACATAATCTCAAACGCGGCGACGCGTCCGGGGCGGTCTGCACGTGGCAGCAGCAGCTGCGAGATAATCGCTACGAGGTTCGTGCTGAGCTGCACGCGAATCTGCTCTTGCTGTTCGTGAGGAAACACGTCGACGATGCGCTCTACCGTGCGTGCCGCGCCTGTGGTATGAACAGTGGCGAACACGAGGTGTCCCGTCTCGGCAGCGGTAATCGCGGCTTGAATCGTCCTCAAGTCACGCATCTCACCCACAAGGATTACGTCCGGATCCATGCGCATAGCACGCACCACGCCCTCATCGAAGCTCGGCACATCGACGCCGACCTCACGCTGGCTGATAACCGATTTTTTTGCGCTGTGGAAGTACTCAATCGGATCCTCCACCGTTACGATATGCGTCTCACGGTTCGCGTTGATGTAGTCGATCATCGTCGCGAGGGTAGTTGTCTTGCCAGAGCCCGTCGGGCCCGTCACCAGCACCAGCCCACGCGGCAGATGGAGCAGACGTTTAACTGTCTCTGGCAGTCCTATCTCCTCGAAAGAGCGCAGGCGGTAGGGAATCAAGCGGAAGTTGATTGCGACCGAGCCTTTTTCATAGTACGCCGCGACACGGAATCGTGCTTTGGAGTGGGTGTAGCCGAAGTCGGCGGTGCGCACGCGCTCCAGCTCGTGGATTGCGCGCGGCGGCGCGACCTCACGAAACAAACGCTCCGTGTCGGCAGGGCTGAGTTCCCCATACTCATCCAGGCGCACAAGTCGCCCATGCAGACGCAGCGTCGCAGGTTCGTTTGGCACAATATGAATGTCTGATGCATCGCGCTCGTAGCAGATATCGAGTAGTTGATCGGCAGACGCGAATTTCAGCATAAGAACGCCCTCCTGATATTTTGTTAGATTCGCGCATCCTGTTCAGAGTCCTGCAAGCCTCGCACCGAATCGGTCTGCTTCCAGAGTAGCAGGAACTCGGGCAAAAATGCCATAATTTTATGCCGGAGGTTTGCATGCCGGAACAAATTCCTGTAGCGCTCCAAGCGGAGTTAGAAGAGTTGCGCCGACGCGTTGCGGAGCTGGAACATGCTGCGGAAGTGCAGGAATGGGGGGGACAACTGTTCCATGAAAGCAACATCCCCCAGTTATTGCTTGATTTTGAAACGGGTGCTGTTTTAGTGGCGAACGCGGCGGCACATCGGTTTTACGGTGAATCCCTACTCCAGCAGCCTCACATCAACTACATTTGCGCCGAGAACCTGGACTGGGAGACGCAACTCAAGCCCCTGGTTGCCCAAAATCGGTATGGTATGCGGGTCTCCCAACAACATGCTGATGGCGGACTGCGCACGGTCGAGGCGCACTATATTTTGGTGAACTTGCGGGGGCGTCCCGTGGTTCACTTAATCGCTCTCGACATCACCGAGCGAATCCGCGTCCAACAAGAACTGGAGCGCGCTTACCGCTTAGAGAGCCTCGGCAGGTTAGCAGGTGGTATTGCACATGATTTTAACAATATCTTAACCGCTGTAATCGGCTTTGCAGAGCTGGCGCGCGGGCGTGTCCGAGACGAAGTGACTTTGCGCTTCCTCGAGGGCATCCTCCAAGCCACCGATCGCGCTGTAAATCTCAATAAACAGCTCCTCGCCTACGCACGTCGACAGGTGGTGCAACTGGCGCCTCTGGACATGCGCGTGTGGCAGGAAAGCGTGCTGGACATTCTGCGCCGCGTGCTGCCGGAAAACATTCGGCTCGAAACTGAAACCGATCCCGACTTGGGATTAATTCAAGGCGACGCTAACCTGTTGATGCAGATTCTGTTGAATCTGGTTGTGAACGCACGCGACGCGATGCCGGAAGGGGGTGTGATTGCGATACGCCTTCAGAACAAGACGCTTCGGCATGGACGCAATACTTCTGTACCTCCAGGACGCTATGTTATCCTCACCGTTGCAGATACAGGCACTGGGATACCCCCCGATGTCCTCCCTCATATCTTCGAGCCCTTCTACTCGACAAAGCCGTTCGGGCACGGCACAGGGCTGGGTCTGGCAGCTGTACAAGGGGCAGTGCAACAGCTGGACGGTTATATCGAGGTGCAAACCGAGCTGGGCAAAGGAACCCAATTCACGGTCTACTTTCCGCGTCTGACCTCGTCCAAGCCGCCTCAGCAAACTGCAGATACTCTTGGGGAATAGCAGCGACTGTTCCGTCAGTGTAGAACGGCGGAATCAGCCCCTCGCGTTCCAGACGCAGGAGTTCCCTGTCGACCGGCGGATAGTTCGTCGGTTCAAAACGGTGGGCAATTGCATCAGGCACATTGAAGCCCAGGTGCAGCAGCGCGTAGAGACTGATATAGCCATACACACCCGCACGTGCCAGACGACGCACTGTCTGCGGACGCAGACGCAGTCCCCACTCAATAATTATCACAGGCGCCATAATCAGAATCAGCTTGACCCCGACGAACGCGCCGACACCATAGCCAAGGTAGTGGTGCATCAAGGGATTTGCCTCCTCTGCAAGTCCGCGCGAGAGTAACCACAGCGTGAACCCTAAGTCCGCCAGACACAATCCAATAATCGCCCAGCTTTCAGGACTAATCAAACCAAACACTCGTCGCATTGCTCGCTCCTTCAAGGACCCGCTTTAGCGGCTCTTTATGTATTTTCGGCAGGAAGTATGGTATCCTTAAGGTGTCCCCTGCGCTGTCGCGTGGACGCTCAAAGCAGAGCTGAGTGCTGGAGGAGCAGAACGGTGTCGATGCACACCGATTGGACGACCGAGTCGAACCATAGAGAGATAGATAACCTTTTAGGTCAGGCAACCCCTTTATATCACAATCTTTCTGTAGCGAGTTTAGTGGAGCAGGCGATTGTTCGCGGTGAAGCGCAACTGGCGTCGAACGGCGCGTTAGTGGCAGGCACTGGACAGTACACTGGGCGTTCCCCCAAAGACAAGTTTGTGGTGCGTCGTCCCGAATACGAGTCGCTAATCGATTGGGGCGCGGTTAATCAGCCGATGACACCTGAGGTCTTCGATAAACTGTTGTTGCGCGTCTCTGCGTATTTGGCGAACCGACCGTTGTATGTGCAGGACTGTTTCGCGGGCGCAGACCCGCGTTATCGCCTCTGTGTGCGCGTGATCACCGAGCAAGCGTGGCATAACTTGTTCGCGAAACAGCTGTTCATTCGGCCGACGCGCGAGGAACTCGATAATTTCCGTCCCAACTTTACCGTACTGCATGCACCCGGGTTCAAAACCGACCCTGCTGTAGACGCAACACGCAGCGAGGTGGTGGTCGCGCTCGATTTCACCCGGCGTATCGTGCTAATCGCAGGGACGGCATATGCGGGCGAAATCAAGAAGTCGATCTTTACCGTGATGAACTTCCTGCTTCCTCTGCAGGGCGTGTTTCCGATGCACTGCTCAGCGAACATGGGCGCAGCAGGCGATGTTGCGCTCTTTTTCGGGCTGAGCGGTACAGGCAAGACCTCGCTCTCGGCGGACTGCGAGCGGCGCCTCATCGGCGACGACGAACACGGCTGGAGCGATGCAGGAGTGTTCAACTTCGAGGGCGGCTGCTACGCCAAATGTATCAATCTCTCACGCGAACACGAACCGCAGATTTGGGACGCGATTCGTTTTGGCAGCGTCGTGGAGAATGTGGTTGTAGACCCCGACACGCGCGAACCTGACTATACAGACGCCTCGATTACCGAAAACACCCGTGCGGCGTATCCGGTGGATTACATCGAGGGCGCCGTGCTCCCCAGCGTGGGCGGGCATCCGAGGCATCTGTTCTTTTTGGCAGCGGACGCCTTTGGGGTATTGCCTCCTATCAGTCGTCTCAGCGTGGAGCAGGCGATGGATATGTTCCTGCTGGGCTACACAGCGAAAGTAGCAGGTACGGAACGCGGCGTGACTGACCCTGAGGCGACCTTCAGCGCATGTTTCGGCGCCCCATTTTTGCCGATGCCCCCAACCCGCTACGGCGAAATGCTGGCAGAGAAACTCAGCCAGCATCACGCGCAGGCGTGGCTCATCAACACGGGCTGGACGGGCGGCGCATATGGCGTGGGGCATCGTATCCCGATACGCTATACCCGCGCGATGATTCGCGCTGTGCTGAACGGCGCGCTGGAGCAGAGTGCTTACCGTACGGATCCCATCTTCGGCTTAGAGACGCCCGTCTCCGTGCCCAATGTGCCCGACGACCTGCTTACACCACGTGAAACATGGAATGACCGAGCCGCTTACGAAGCGCAGGCGCGCCAGCTCGCGGAACGGATGCAGCAGCAACTGAAAAAGGTACGGGGCTAACATCGGCTCTGGTGTCTCGACGCAAGCCAAATCAGGTACAATTTGATCGCTATGGAGAGCCCGCTTGCCGATGCGCTCCGCACCCTGCGCGAGCAACTGGTCCAACCCGAGGGCGACATGGAAGTCCTGCGAGAACTGGCACTCCTGCTGCGCGATGTCAGTCTCGGCTGGCACTATCTACCTGAAGAGATGCGCTCCAGTGTTCAGCTTGCTTTGCGCAGTGCCGTGCCTTTGAACGAAGGTTCGACCCAGGTTCTATTGGAGGAGCTGAGCGCACACCAGAAGACAATCGGGCGCGCGGCAGCGCAGGCGCAACTGTGGCGTTATCCCACCCCCCGTGATGCCCAACGGGCTTACGAAATCCTCAGCGATGCGCCAGCCACGAACTCGCACATCGAGACCGCGCTGCTCGCCGCCGAACTCTTGCCGCCGGACTCCTCATTGAATGCGCGCGCTGACAACCTCGTTCGCACCCTCTATGCGGCACAGCCATTTTCTGAGTACAACGCCGCTGTTGCTGCGCTGCTCGGGCTGGCGTTTCTGCAGGCGAATGGCGTCGAGGTGAACCTGAGTGAGGCGCAAGTACGCCAACTCATTGAGGCGATTGCTCAGCAGCTACCCCTAAACCTGCCCGAGATGGTCGCCCATCAACCCGACCCGCGTGTGTGGAGCGACATTCTGGACGCTCTCGCTGCGCGTTATCGGGAAGTGCTGCTCAAAACCGAACGTGCTTTGAACGAGACACAACTTGTGCGGCTGGAGTCTCTGCCCGAAACGGTGCGTGCAACGCTTCAGCCTGCGCCCGGACCGAGTTTTGAGTGGCGGTATCTCACTCTGCAGGATCTGATCTGGATTAACAGTGAAGTCACCCGATCGCTCCAGCCCTATAGCTACGACCGCCTGGAGGAAGCAACCTACTATCAGTATAGCTACCGCCAGAGCCGTGACGTGCCGTTGCAAGCGGCACGGTTCCTGTGGGGCTACCTGAAGTATCGCCCCTTCGCTCAAGGCAATCTGGGAACCGCACTGATTGCGACGCTATCGTTCCTGCACATCAACGGCTATGAGACCCGCTTGCCTGCTGAGCATGCCGCCGAGTGGATTGAGCAGGTCGCCCTGCGGCGTAAACATCCACTGGATGCCATCCGACAGATTACCGCGCCTGCCCTGCAAGGTACGCAGCCGGAACCCCTGCGCGAGCTGGTACACCATCTGATAGAGCAATACGAACCCGCATTACATACCTTAGGTATGAAGTAGCGTTCGAAGGCAGGGTGCGACGCCACAGCTTCACGGGCTGTCGGGTAAAGTGAGACAGCTTAAGAAGAGCACTGGCATCTTGCCGATGACTGCGCAGTATCCGTCTCCATAATCGGTGCTACTTCTTTACACCATGCTCGATCTTCTTCCAGTAGGTCTCAAAATCGAATCCGGGACTATGCGCAGGGACATGGCAGCTCATACACGATTGGGAACCGGCTTTGCCCAGTCGGTGCTTTTCGGGGTCCTGCGCATGGAGTTTCGCGGGCCCGTGGCAGCTCTCACAGCCCACATCTTTGAGGGTGGGTGTCTTTTCCATACTCTGGAATCCGCCCTCGAACTCCAACCCGACCACGTGGCACACGACGCATTCAGGGTCTTTATCATGCTTTTCGTCAATCAGGGTCTGCATCGCTTTGGCGTGGGCGGTGCGCTGCCAGATGCGATAATCTTCCGAGTGGCATGGCATACACGCACGGCTACCGGCAAACCCGCTGCCGTTAAGCGTCGGACGGCGCGGAACCATCGCCAGCAGGTTCTCAGCTTCCACCCGCGCCAGGTAACCGAGCTTAATTGCCATCACTTGCTCGTCGTCCTTATATTC
>JAOAFW010000339.1 GCA_026416065.1 Fimbriimonadales bacterium | reverse complement strand
TTCCAGAGGTTGCGCGGCTCCGGCGGCGAGGCGACCGTGTAGCCCGGCGCACGATGGAAGTTAATCTGCACATGCACTTTGTGCTTCTCGCCGAAGCGCACCGCCTGGTCAATCAGGCGCAGCTCCTCCTCGCGCAGGCGGTAGGGGTTATCGGGGTCGGTCCAGATACGGTAGTCCATCGGCAGGCGCACGAAGTTGAAGCCGAGTTCCGCAATCCACTCGAAATCTTGCTCCTCGAACGAGCGGTTGCTCCATTCCAGATTGAACTTGTTCAGCAGGTTGAACCCGCGCCAGCGGGGAAGCTTGCGCGGCGTCGGCTCCGGCAAAGTCGCGCGTTGTTGCATAGGTAAATATTACCCGCATAGAGAACTTTTCGGTGTCTCTAACGAGACGCCCCGAGATGAGGCAGTAAGATTGAAAGTTGACCGCGATGCAGGGGCGCTGTGACTAACACTCGTCGCTCGGATGTCCAGAATAGGGTATCCTAACTCGAGACCGAGGGGTAATGATGGAGAGCATAGAGCGGTTGATACAACAAGGCGAACAGTCCCTTCGGGCGGGCGACTTTGAGGGCGCCACGAAAGTACTTCGTCAAGCGTGCGCGCTGTTCCCCACCGACCCAAGGGTGCACTTTCACCTTGGCGTTGTATTGATAGAACAAGAAAAGTTTGAAGAGGCGGTCCGAGCGTTCGAGCAGTCAGTGGGCCTCAATCCAACTTTTGCTGCTGCATGGCACAATTTGGGCTACTGCCAATATCGCACGGGTCACATAGAGAACAGTATCGAAAGCCTTCAACGTGCTATCGCGGTTCAGCCCGACAAATGGGATAGCTTTTTCCTGCTTGGAATCTGCTATTTTCTGTTAGTGAAGCTGGAGCAAGCTGCTGACCCGCTTGAGAAAGCATTGGAGTATGGCGGCGACGCTGCTCCGAGAGCCAAAATCTACGAGATGCTGGCAACGGCTTACGATGTCTTGGGGCAAACGGAAAAGGCTAACTACTACGCCACGCTTCTGGAGCAGTCGCGCAAGGATGAGGAGAAGCCAGAGACGCAACGCGAGGAGCTATCCACAGTAGAACACTTTCTGTACTTTCCCACGGAGGAAAAAGCGTTTCAGGCGATAGACGCCATCCGAGCGCAGGGGTATGAAGCCGAGTTGCTTTCGGAGCCAGAGGAGCCTGATGAAGATTATTGTGTCTTTGTAAAAACTGTTGTTTCGGATAGTGAGTTTATGCAGGTTGTTGAGCAGCTGGAGCAGGTAGCTTCCTGCTATGGTGGCGAGTACGATGGGTGGGGTCACGATGTGTAGCTAAGGGGGTACGGGGCGCTGCCGGAAGCTGGCGTGGCAACTTGGCGGCGATGAACGGCGTCAGTGCGCCAGCGCAGCGTACATCTGTGATGGATGCCTTTGGCGACATGGTGAGCAGCAGCGCCGTTGTGTACGTGTGGAATGGCAGTTGGGGCTATCGGTACGAGGCGGGCACGGGCGGCTTAGCCAAATTCGGCGTGCGTCGGTACGGAGTTTAGGGTATCCTATCCCCTCGATGCGTCGGTTCTGGTTTTGGCTCCTTGTGGCAGGCTTACTGGCAAGCGTATTCCCCCAGTCGTTGCCGCCGTCGGTCGCGCTCACACGCCGTATGGGACTCGAAGGGCGCGTGATGTGGGTGGACGCTACCGCGAACCTGAGCTGGCTGATCGACCGCGCCCAGATTCGCGACTTTGTGCTCCGATGTCGCGAGGTCGGAATCAACTGCATCGTGCTGGATGTGAAGCCGATTAGCGGGCACGTGCTGTACAACAGCCAGATTGCTCCCAAACTTACCGAGTGGCGTGGTGTGCAGGTACCGCCCGATTTGGATGTACTGCAAGTCTTTCTGGAAGAGGCGCACGCGATCGGACTGGAGGTCCACGCGAATATCAATGTGCTATCCGAAGGGCACAAGATGTTCAACACGGGACCCGCCTACGAGAATGTGGACTGGCAGATGGTGGCGTACTCGCGCCGTCGCACGCTGGTCTTGCCCGACGGCTCGCGGTACGACCTTAACCGGTTCGACGTTACGCCCCCGCCCGATGGGATTTCGGCGTATCGGCGTAACTCGGCGCCGGTGCCCCCCGCTGGGCGCAGCTGGGCGTATGCGGTTCTGACCGACGACCTGCGCGTGCAAGCCGTGATTGACGGGATGTTCGTCTCACGCCCGCTGACGCCTCCTGAGAACGGCTGGATACTGGTTGCCGATGGGCAGGCGGCGCAGAACCTGGAGCGACTCAGCGCACTGGGAACGCCGCTGACCCTGCAGACGCAACCGGTGCTACAGCCGATTGCTGAGTCCGACACGGAGGGCATCGCTGTGTTCGTGAACCCGCTGCACCCGGCGGTGCGCGAGCGACTAATGGCGATTATTCGCGAGATTTGCCAGAACTACCCGATAGACGGTTTCGTATTAGACCGGATGCGCTGGGCGAATGTGTACACCGACTTTTCGGAGCGCACGCGTATGGCGTTCGAGGCAGAGTACGGGCGTGTGGCGAGCTGGCCCGACGACATCGTGCGCCCGCCCATGCTGCCCCGCGAGGGCTACGAGCGCGGACCGCGCTTCGGACAGTGGGCGGAGTTCCGTGCCCGCGTGATACGCGACCTGCTGCGCGACATCCGCCGCACGATCGAATCCGTGCGCCCAATGCCCATCGGGGCGTATGTGGGCAGCTGGTACCCGATTTATTTTGAACTCGGCGTCAACTGGGGCAGCGACGCCTTAGCCCGACCGTACAACTTTGTCAGCCCCGAATATCGGCTCACCTCATACCTGTATGATATGGATTACCTGATGCCCGGCGTGTATTTCCCCATCCCGTTTATGAACGAAGCCGCGCTCTACGACGGCGACGAGATGCGCACGGTGGAAGGCATGACGCGCCGCGTGATGGAGTGGACGAACGGCGACTTGTTTGTCTACTCGGGAATCTACGCGCTGGACTATCGGGGCGACCCGGTAAGTTTTGAGCGAGCGATTCGCGCCGCACGCCTCAACTCGCACGGCGTGATGATTTTCGACGCTTCCCATGTCATCCAGTGGGGCTGGTGGGACGCCCTGCGACGCGGGCTGGGCATGCCCGATGGCTTGGCAAGCGACTCGGTGCCGCTTGCGCCGCACCAGCTGCCCTCGCTGTTGCACAGCCTCCGCAACAACGGCAGCGGCTTATAAGGGATATGCTCTCCTTAGACATGCTCCAGCGCCTGCTTCAAGTCCAGCACGAGGTCTTCGGGATGCTCCACGCCGACGGAGAGCCGGATGAGCGCGTCGGTGATGCCGAACGCGAGTTGCGTCTCTTTCGGCATATCGGAGTGGGTCATCGTGGCGGGATGCTCCGCCAGCGACTCGGTGCTGCCTAAGCTGACCGCGAGTTTGATGAGCTTGAGCGCGTTCAAGAACCGGAACGCTTCCGCCTCACCCCCAACGATTTCAAAGGAAATCATCCCTCCCGGCGCAAGGCACTGCTTGCGATAGAGCGCAAACTGGGGATGCTCTTCCGACAGATGTCCCAGATAGTACACTTTCTGCACCTTCGGGTGGTCTGCCAGAAAATCGGCAACGTAGCGGGCGTTTTTCATTTGGGCGGTCATACGCAGTTTGAGGGTTTCCAAACTGCGCAGCAGCAGCCAGCCTGTCCAGGGACCTGCCATCGTGCCCAGAAAGGTGCGGAGGGCTTTTACGGGCGCGAGTTTCGCGCGGCTGCCCAAGCACGCGCCCGCAATCACATCGCTGTGCCCACCGATATACTTCGTGGCGGAGTACAATACCAGGTCTGCGCCATGCTTGAGGGGATGCTGCCAAAGCGGACCCAAAAAGGTGTTGTCCACGGCGACAATCACCTCGCGTCCGGACGGCGCGTACTTTTTCGCCAGATGGCTGCAGAACTCGATATCCACCAGCGCGTTGGTGGGGTTCGCGGGCGTTTCGATGTAAATCATCGCGAGGCGGTTGCGCAACTCACTATTGGCGAGGATGGCTTCCACCTGTTCGTTCGGCACGCCGGCAGGGAACGGCACGGCATGGATGCCGAACTCGCGCAGCACGCTGCGGAACAGGTGGTCCGTACCGCCATAGAGGGGTTCGTTGTGGAAAATCATGTCACCCGGGCGCACATACGCCAGCACAGCGGTCGCAATTGCCGCCATCCCACTCTCGAACACCGCGCCCTCCTCCGCATCGTCCCACAGGCAGAGGCGGTCTTCCAGAATCTCCAAATCGGGGTTGTTAATCCGGCTGTAAATCAGCCCGGGCTGTTCGCCCGGTTTCGGGGAGCGCAAGCCGTAGGCAAGTTCAAAAAATGCTTTGCCTTCTTCGGCGGTTTTGAACACGAAAGTTGAGGTTTGAAAAATGGGGCATTTGATAGCGCCTTCAGACCATTCGGGCTTGTAGCCGTAGCCCATCATTAGGCTCTCGGGGTGCAGGGGCACGCCGTCGATGTAGCCTTCGGGTTTCCGTTCCGTCATCGTTGACCTCGCTCAGCCATAGGAATTGTACCTTAATCGCGTGTTTCAGCCCTCTGCGTTGAACCGTTTCCGCGCCGACTTCCAGCGGTCGTGCAGCCAGAGCCACTGGTCAGGGTAGCGACGCACGTAGTTTTCCAGCACGTCGTGCAACGCTTGCATTACGCGCTGGGTGTCGGCTTGGGCGTCGCCGGTGGGTTCGAAACGCATCGGGGGCAGGATTTCCACGCGATGGTAATCTCCCGGCAAACGCACATTGAACAGGGGTACCAGCGGCGCGCCGGTGCGCAGGTGGAACACAGCCGGTCCCGCCACGCTGCCCGCCTTCTGCCCGAAGAACTCCACAAACACATCGCCCGCGTTCTGGTCAGGCAAGATACCTACCACCTCGTTCGCACGCAGGGCTTTCAACACAAGTCGTGCGGCGTTGCCGCGTGGGAACACCCTGTAGCCGCTGCGCTCGCGGAGCATCGTGATGAGCTCCGTTGTGCCCCGGTCGTCGGCGTCGCGGGCAATCACCGCGATGGGATAGCCCAGCATACAGAGGTACCGCGCCATCAGCTCCCAGTTGCCGAAGTGCCCGGTGATGAGCAGTACCCCTTTGCCCTCGCGCAGTGCGGCGTCTAAATGTTCCAGCCCTACCACGGTCAGCCGTTGCTCTATCTGCGCTCGCGTCATGGAGGGGGCTTTGAAAAACTCTGCCATGCTTACCCCGAAGTTGCGGAACACGCGCCGGGCAGTGGCGCGCGCCTGCGCAGGCGACCAGTCGGGGAATGCACGCTGCAGGTTGCGAATCGCCACCCTCCGGTAGCGGCGGGAGAGCGCGTACGCCAGCAGTCCCAGCCCTGCGCCCAGCCGCTGCGCAACGCCCATCGGCAGGGTTCGAAACAGCCCCCACGCGAGCCGCAACCCCCAACCGCCCAGCTTTCCCTCGATGCGCTTGCGCCAGATCGATTTCTGCGCCATCACGCAGGATTGTACCCGTCAGGCTTGGTATACTTGCCCACGACCGAGACGACAATGATTCTCGCGCTCGATTTAGGTACGACTGCAGTCAAAGCGGCGATTGTTTCGACGCAAGGCGCGTTGCTGGCGTGGGATAGTGAGCCTCAGTCGCTCATCTTCACGCCCGATGGTGGCGTGGAGCAGGATCCATGCGTCTGGTGGGACACCTTGACCCGCCTCGTCCAACGCTTGTTGCAAAACGCTCCGGAGCTGCGTGATTCGATTCGTGCCGTTTGCTGCACGGGGCAGTGGTCGGGCACCGTGCCCGTCGACGCTCAGGGCGAGCCGTTAGGGAACGCAATTATCTGGATGGATACCCGTGGCGCGCCCGATATCGCCGCGCTGGTGAGCGGTTTCCCCAGTGTGATGGGCTACAATCTGTTCAAGTTGCGCACTTGGCTGCGGCTTACAGGGGGTGCGCCTGCGCGCTCGGGCAAAGACCCTCTGGCGCACATCCTGTGGCTCCGGCGTGCCGATCCCGCCCGCTATCGCGCCGCTTATAAGTTTCTGGAACCGAAAGATTACTTGAACCTGCGTCTGACCGGGCGGTTCGCCAGTTCCCCGGAAACGCTCGCCCTCCACTGGCTTACCGATAATCGCGATATTCGGCGTATCGATTATCACTCGACGCTGCTGGGCTATGCGGGCTTGCGCCGCGAGCAGTTCCCCGATCTATATCCCAGCACCGCCGTTCTGGGTGAGATTCTGCCCGACGTGGCGGATGCGTGGGGATTACCGCACAGCGTGCAGGTGGTCAACGGCACCCCTGACCTGCACGCCACCGCGATTGGCTCTGGCGGGGTGAATGACTTTCAGGCGCACATGGCGCTCAGTACCTCCGCGTGGGTCAGCTGCCATGTGCCGTTCAAGCGTACCGATATCCTGCGCAATATCGCCACGCTGCCCGCCGGGATACCGGGACGCTATTTCATCGCGAACGAGCAGGAGACCGCCGGCGCATGCTTGAACTGGCTGCGCGATGTGATATGGGGCGAGTCGCCCCCTCCCGACGCCTATGCCCAACTGGACCGATGGGCAGAGGAGGCGTCGCCGGGAGCGAACGGCTTGCGATTTACACCATGGCTGGTCGGCGAACGCCCCCCCGTGGAGAACCCCGCCATTCGGGGCGGTTTCCACAACTTGAGTTTGCACCATGGGCGGTCTGAGGTGGCGCGTGCGGTGTTGGAAGGCGTTGCGCTCAATGCACGCTGGCTGCTGGAGGCTGTGGAACGGCTCGCTGGCAGAACCCTGAACCCGATACGGCTGATTGGCGGCGGGGCGCACTCGTCGCTGTGGGCACAAATCCTCGCCGATGTGCTCCAACGGGAAATATGGCAGATGGCACAGCCGCAGATGGCGACCGTGCGCGGTGTGGGAATGCTCGGCGCGGTCGCGATGGGCTGGACAGAATGGACGCAACTGGAGCCCCATACGCCTGTGCAAGCCCGGTTCACGCCGAACCCCTCCCACACGCGCCTGTACGACGCGCTCTACCGCGAGTTTCGGGCACGCTATCGGGTAGAGTCTCGCCTGCACCGATGAGAATCGTAATCGCAGGGTACTATGGCTACCGCAACTGGGGCGACGAAGGCTCCCTGGCGACGCTGGTGCAGGCGATGCGGTGCGCTGATAGCGCAGACGACCCCGCCCAGAAGCCGCCCGTAGATATCACCGTTCTCTCTGCCGATCCCGCCTTTACGGAGACAACCTACGGGGTTGCTGCCATCCCACGAATGGACTTCCGCGCCGTGCGACAAACGATACGCGCCTCCGATGCGCTGATTTTTGGCGGGGGCAGTTTGTTGCAAGACGCCACCAGTCTGCGCTCGCTGCTGTATTACCTTGGGCTCATCCGCTGGGGATTGAGAGCGCACGGGCGAGTGTTGCTGGTGGGACAGGGAGTGGGCCCTCTGCACCGCCGGCTCAGCCGCTGGTTGACCGGTACGACGCTACGCCGGGTTCCTTTTCTGAGCGTGCGCGATGCGGACTCCGCCGCGCTGCTGCGCACGTTAGGCGTTACCCACGCTACCGTCGACGCCGACCTCACATGGGCGATGGAGGCGCAGCCACCTCACTTAGAATTGAAAGACGGTCGCTGGATTGGGCTTGCCCCACGCTTCTGGCGCGACGCGCCCGTGCAAGAGGCGTTCCAAGCGTTGTGTCGGCAGATTCACGCCGAGGGATTCCGCGCGTTGCTAATCCCAATGCAGGAGACCCAGGATCGCCCGTTGTGCGAGGCAATTGCTAAGGCGACAGAAGCTCAGGTGCTTCCCGAACCAGTACACCCGGCGCAGCTGCTGGGCGTGATGCGTGCGCTTGAGGGAGTGGTCGCAATGCGTCTGCATGGGGCAATCTTTGCCGCCGCTCAAGGAACACCTGTGCTGTGCGTCGCCTATGACCCGAAAGTAAACGCTTTAGCCCATCAGCTGGGCGCGCCGCAGACCTCAGCCGCCCGAATCGCTACCGAACTGCTTCCCGCGTGGCGTGAGTTTGTGCAAAAGTGGGAGTCGCTGCGGGAACAGGTTCAATCAAGTGCGCAGTCCCTCCGCGAGGCTGCAGAGGAACTGCTGCAACGAGTGGCGAACGCTTTGAAATGACTCACTCGAACACGAACAGCAGATACTGCGCCACGCCGATATCGCCCTGGATTTGCAGCTCGCCCGTGTTGTAAGCGTCCAGCGGGTCGCGTTTGCCGTTGATAATCGCCAGGAACACTTCCGCGGACGCTTTGACGGTCACAGCGGCTTCGGAGGGATTGCCCTCTTTGCTCAGAGTGGCTTTGCCATCGGCGATGCGCAGGTAGAACTCGCCCGCGCCTTCCAGCATCAGCCGATAGGTCGCCTTGAAGCTGCCTGCACGGTCAGGTCGGAAGCGTTGCAGATACTTCTCCAGCTCCTGCTCCACAGGCGACTTTTCGCCCTGCACAGCGGCGACGCCCATCGGCTTACGCGCAGTAAGCTGCCCCATCATTTGCCGCGCCGCCTGCACCATCGCCGGTCCTATCTCTGAGCCGACCGACATGCTGCGCTCGTAGTCGTAAAGGTCTAAGTAGTAGTCTTCCAGGCTCAGAATATAGCCCAGCTCGTCATTGGCTAAGCCGAACAGGAACACAGGGTCGCCGTAGGACGCCAGCAATCGTTTAAGCAAGATGCCGATGTTCGGCTGTACCTCGCCCGGCATGGTGAACATCACCGCATCGCCCAGCCGTATCAGGTGCGACTCGGTGGTCACCTTGCCGTCGGCAAAAGAGGGTCCCGGAGGGATGATACCCACTGCCAGCGCGCGTTTGAAGTTCTCGTTCTCCATCGGCACAGTGTAGACCGCTTCTCGATGCTCCAGCGTCACGGCGTCGGTGAACCGTGCGTTCTGGATGGCTTCGAGGGCTTTGTTCGCGACGGTGGTTCCATAGCGTTCTGCGCGCGCCCAGTCGCGCCCTTTGGGGGCGTTCGGGTCGGGATTGGCTGCCGGCGAAATCATCCCGCCCAGTGCGCCGTTCGCGAAAATCGCCACGCCCCCTACCTTGCTCTCTACCCCCTGATAGTACCAATGGCACATGTCGGAGGTGAGCCGGTCGTTATTCATCACCTCGGGATGGCATGCGAAGTTGGTGAGCGTGGCAATCACCTTGCCGTCCGCCTTGTTGCGGAACTGCATTACGGCGGCTTCGGTGTCCAGAATCTTCTCGATGCGGTAGTTATACGACACGCCTTCGATATTCGTCTTCGCAAAGCCGACGACCGCGGGTTGGAGCTTACTCGCTGCCTCATCAACCGTTTTTGCGACGGTCTCGATGACAAAGTTCACATAATCATTATCGCGCCCCGATTGCAGTGGCGTCGGTCCCCATAGCCCGATGGTATCGGGCGCGGAATGCACGTGCGTACACAGCACCATCACCCGGTTTGGGGGCACGGACTTCACGCGCTGGCGAATTTTCTGCACATCATCGCGCAGGAGACCCAGCAGGTCGCACACGACAATCGCCACGCGCTCCTGTCCCGCTTGAACAACTACCGCGCGCGCCCAGATGTCGTCATGCACACCGCCTGTGTTAGGACGGTTGGAAGCGTAGCCTGCAAGATAAACCTGTTTGGTTGGCGTAATTTTATTGGCGGCTGCGCCCGCTTGTAGTCCCTGTGCCCAGCTGCTTGCTAAAATCGCAACACTCAGCGTCGTTGCCCAAAGTTTCATATGAGTTCACCTCCTGTTCCGAAAGATTATTCGGGAGAAGGGTCAAGCTTCCTGCTGATTGTAAATCTGTCTGATATTCAGCTTCGGGGCGCCAAAGGATTGCGTTCTCCCCAAAAACAGCAAACGCCCCGAAACATCGGGGCGTAGCTGGATAACTGCAAGCAAGGCCGCCCCTGAAGCATCAGGGGCGCGCCAAGTTAGATAGAACTTAGTTCGCGCGGCGGCGGCGCAGCGCCAGCAGACCGACCAGACCGCTGCCCAGCGCAATCATGCTCGCAGGCTCGGGGACGACTGTGAATCTGCCGCCCTCCAAAGACATCGTATAGCGCACTCCTTCCGAAACATACGACTGATCGATGAGTTGGAAGCCCACCGTGTTGCCGATGCCAACCGCCTCAGTATTGATAGCAACCTTAATCGGGATACGCGCGTTGCCAGAGGCATTAGTGCGCGTGAAAAGCAAGTTGCTGCTGCTAAAGTTGTTCGGGTCAGCAGGCGAAGCAATCGAGACCGCGAACTCCGTCGTTCCAGGATTGGTTACACCGTAGGTCTGACCTGCCGCCAAGCCGTTCAGTCCCGCAGCCGCCGCGATTCGGATGGCAGGGGATGTGGAGAAGGTGTAGTTAGAACCGAGGCTGGTCAGTGCTACGTAACCCTGATTACCGGGAACGCGCGGGTCGTTGTTCAGACCTGCATTTGTGCGCACCATAAACACTTCCATTTTGGTGTTGTCGTAGCGCAGGCGAAGCGCCCAGGAGTTCCAGACAGCCTGATTGGCACTGCTGAGGACGAAGGTGAGGTCATAAACCTTCCAACCGCCGATCTGAACGTTGTTAT
>JAOAFW010000216.1 GCA_026416065.1 Fimbriimonadales bacterium | reverse complement strand
CTCGTAGAAGTCGCCCACCTGCATCGCCAGCAGCACATCGGGGTTCTCGGCTTTGAGCCGAAAGTATTGCTGCAGCATGGGCGTTTGGGCTTGGAACTTGCTGGGTTGCATCGACGGGGGATTATACCTTGCGGGAGGGGAGACGATTGGGAAAAAGGGTTTCATAAAGTGATGCCGAAGTCTCCTGAGGCAAACTGAGAGCAATACTTCCCGTATGCGCTCTTACAGCCTCTTGCAAATGCTGGGTACAATACCTTGTAATGGCGCAACCTCTCCCTGACTTGGTAGACAACGGTCCCGTGACTGGGCAGCGGCTGGCGGAGGTGCTGGCGGGCGTGCTGAGCGACAGCCCTGAGCCGCTGTTATGGGTCGCCACTGCCTACTTCAACCTGGACGGGTTTGAAGTGTTAGGCGACGCGCTGGAGCGAGTCGCCGAGCTGCGCCTGCTGCTGGGCACGGAACAAGAACAGGAGTTCGTGCTGACCCAACGCTTGGCGCAGGAACTGGAACGCCACTTCGCGCTGGTGCGTCCCGAATCGCAGCGCAAAGTGGAGCGCTGGGCGGCGTTCCTGAGGCGCGACACGGTACAGGTGCGCCGTTATAAGCCTCGCGAGCGCGGACGCATCCTGCACGGCAAGGTGTACCTCGTGGAAGGCGTTCCCTATGTAGGGGCGATTGGCGTGGTCGGCTCGTCCAACTTCACAGGCGCGGGGCTAACTACGAATCTGGAACTGAACGCGATTCTCAAGCAGGCAAGCGCGACCAGCGAGATTCATCAGTGGTACGAGCAGCTCTGGCAAGAGGCGGACGATTACAAAGCCGAGTTGCTCACGATGCTGGAGCAGTTCACCCGCGCGCTCAGCCCCCACGAGGTTTATATCAAGGTGGTCTACGAAGCATATCGCGACCGCTTGGCGAGCAACCTGGCGGAGCAGGACGGCAAGCCCTCGCCGATTGCCTTAGCCGATTTCCAACGCGACGGCTACCACGCTGCCCGCGAGATTTTAGAACAGTACGGCGGCGTGCTAATCGCCGACTCGGTGGGCTTGGGCAAAACCTACCTTGCCCTGCGCCTGCTGGACGACTACGCCTACCAGCAGCGCAAAACCGCGCTGGTCATCTGCCCCGCCGCGCTGCGCGACACCGTCTGGAAACCCCTGCTGGAACAGCACGCCATCCCCCACCGCGTGGAGAGCATGGAGCAAATCAGCCGCGGCGACTTTGACCTGAACGACCTCTCCCAATACGCCGTGATTGTGGTGGACGAGTCGCACAACTTCCGCAATCCGGGCGCGAACCGCTGGCGCAACCTGTTCGAGCTGCTGCGCTATGCGAACCCGGAGCAGACCCGCCTGATACTGCTCACCGCCACACCCGTCAACAACTCGGTGTACGACCTGTACCACCAGATACGCCTCATCACGCGTGACGACAAGGGCTACTTCCAGATAGCCGGCATCGACAACTTGGAGAGCTACTTCCGCAAGGCAGACGAAAATCGCGAGACGCTGTATGAGCTGCTGGAAGCCATCAGCGTGCGGCGCAGCCGCGCCTTCATCCGACGCCACTACCCCAACGCCATCATCGACGGCAAACCCGTCCACTTCCCCGAACGCCACATCCACACGGTGCAGTACGACCTGCAACGGGTGTACGGGGGCGATTTGTACCAGCGCGTCGCTCACACAATCGAGCAACTCAACCTCGCGCCCTACCAGCTCGACTCGTACCGCAACGAGGTGGTGCAGAGCCGTCTGCACCTGTTTGGGGATGAGTGGGAGCGCATTCGCGCCGCCTTGCGCAACACAGGCATGAGCGACGAGCAAATCAACAAACTCCGCCGCGACTTAGGCGGGCAGGCAGCG
>JAOAFW010000197.1 GCA_026416065.1 Fimbriimonadales bacterium | reverse complement strand
GTTGGGAGCGTACAAAGCGGCGCATAGCGTCATCTTTCCCGTCGGCTGGGTTGTGCTGGGCGTCGCGGGCACGGTGCTTGCGGCGGGCTATATGCTGTGGATGTTCCAGCGGGTGTTTTACGGTCCCACGCCGACGCGCTGGCGCGAGCTGCCCGATCTGCGCCCTGCCGAACTCGCGCTGGTGCTGCCGCTAATCGCGCTTATCTTCTGGATCGGCGTGCGCCCAAGTAGCCTGACCGCCCCGATGGAGCGTGCTGCGCTGGAGTGGGTCAAGCCGTATGTGCAGGCAAACCCCAACCGCACCGCGAGTCTGGATGTGCGATAAGGGGGCGCCTTCTATCAGGTATACTCTTCATACCTGCGACGAAGGAGGTACGAACTATGCAAGACATCATGCCGATTCGGCGCATTGACCACGTGCGCTTTTTCGTGAGCAATGCCAAGCAGGCGGCGTACTACTACCGCACGCTGTTCGGTTTCGATGTGGTCGCCTACTCCGGGCTGGAAACAGGCAACCGACAGGAAGCCAGCTATGTGCTGCAGCAGAACGAGATCCGTTTTGTGATTACCGCCCCATACAAGCAAGACCATCCGCTGGCGCAGTGGCTGGTCAAGCACGGCGACGGCGTGCGCGATATCGCCTTCGAAGTCGATGATGTGGAGCGCGCCTACAGCGAAGCGGTGCGACGCGGCGCACAGGGCGCACTGGAACCAATCGTGCTCAAAGATGACGACGGCGAGGTGCATTTAGCAGCTATCCACACCTACGGCGAGGTGCTGCACTCGTTCGTGAACCGCGACCGGTACAGGGGAACCTTCATGCCCGGCTTCAAAGAGATGTTCATCCCCGGCGAGTCCATCGGCGTGAAAGAGATTGACCACATCGTGGGCAACGTGGAACTGGGCAAGATGAACCATTGGGTGAACTTCTACCGCGAGATTATGGGCTTCGACCTGCTGGTGCATTTCTCGGACGACGACATCAGCACGGAGTATTCTGCGCTGATGTCCAAAGTGGTGCAGGACGGGCGTGGCAAGATTAAACTCCCCATCAACGAGCCTGCTGAGGGGCGGCGCAAGTCGCAAATCGAAGAGTATCTGGAATACAACGCAGGTCCGGGTGTGCAACACATCGCGCTGCAGACAGACGACATCATCAGCACCGTGCGCCATCTGAAAGCGCGGGGCATGCAGTTTATCTATGTGCCGCAGACCTACTACGAGGAAGTGCCCGATCGCGTAGGACAGATTGAGGAAGACCTGCGCACGATTGCCGAGCTGGGCATTCTGGTTGACCGTGACGAGGAGGGCTACCTGCTCCAGACCTTCACGAAGACCGTGCAGGACCGCCCCACGCTGTTCTTTGAGATGATTGAGCGGCACGGCTCGCGTGGATTCGGCAAAGGCAACTTCAAGGCGCTGTTCGAAGCCATCGAGCGCGAGCAGGCGTTGCGTGGAAACCTGTAATCAGGCAACGATTCCTCGCTGCGCTTGGCATGACAACTTGCGCGGTGCTCCAGGCGCGTTGTCATGCCGAGCCAAAAGCGAGGAATCCCGCCCGGTGTATTCCAGGTTCGGCGAAGGGTTATGCGCGTTCTGAGCGTGTTGTGTTCGGCGCGTCCAGTATCGCCTGCGGCGGCGCGTAGACAAACACATGCTCGCTTACGCGCTCCACGCTGCCCTCTATCGCATACACAACCCCGTTGAGGAAATCGATTACCCGCTCACGCACGCCCTGTGGGGTGGATGCCAGATTGATAATCTGCTGGATGCCCTCTTTCAATCCATCTGCAGCGACGCGAGCATCTTCGAGGCTGTGAACCTCCTTGCGGATGCACACATGATAGGCGTGGAATCGGCGGTAGCGGGTATCCGTAACGTTGGTGGGCAACGCCTCACTCTCCTCCGCCTCGCGATCCAATCCCACCAGCGAGCGCAGGCGCGCCCACATGCTCGGGCGATTGTCGAACTGTTCCTCCATCTCCTCATAATGACGGTTCATCGGTTTACCTCCCTGTGGTATGACTCGGACATTCCTGTCCTCGTGATTTCCCGTCGGCGGGACGCCGACGCTACGTGCGCTCGCCGAAGAGCGCGGTTCCGATGCGCAGCATGGTGCTGCCCTCTTCGATAGCGATCTCTAAGTCGTGGCTCATCCCCATCGAGAGCCACCTCCGATTCGGCACGGGGAGCTGCTCGTAGAGGCAGCGCAGGTTCTGAAACGCAGAGCGCACGACGCTTTCGTCGTTTGTGAAGGGCGCCACGCCCATCAATCCCTGCAACTCAACGCCGGGCGTTTGCAGCGTCTGCTCAATGAGTGTGGGCGCGTCAGAAAGCGATACGCCCGCCCTGCCCGCCACCTCCGCAAGGCGTACTTCAATCAGCACTGGTTGGATAATCTCTCGCTGTGTCGCCACGCGCTGAATCTCCTGCAGTAAGGATACCCTATCTACCACTTGTATTAATGCAAATCGCCCTACAACATATTTGACCTTATTGGTTTGGAGATGTCCAATAAAGTGCCACCGTATGTCGTGGGGTAGTGTATCGAGTTTGGTGCGGGCTTCTTGCCAGTAGTTTTCGCCGAAATCGCGCAGCCCAAGCGCGTAGGCTTCTGCGATGCGCTCAGCCGAGACGCTTTTACTCACGGCGACGACTCGTATCTCAGCAGGGCTGCGTCCACACCGAGCGCACGCGGCAACGATGCGCTCCTGCAACACCTGCCAGTGTTCAGACAGAGGGCTCATTCGACTCGCTCTGGTCTGCTTGCGTTTCGGCGGCATGCTGTGCGGCTTCGGCGAACGCCTCGTCTAACGCGCCGCTCTTGTGCTTCTTGGCGAGTTGCTCCAGGCGTCCTGTCTCCATAAACCAGACGCGCTCGGCGATATTGGTGGCGTGGTCGGCGATTCGCTCAAGATAGTGCGCAACCAGCAACAGCCATGAAGCCGCCGTAACTTGCTCTGGATACTCGCGCATAATCTCTTGCAGTTGCGTGCGGATCCGTCGATAGATAGCGTCTACCTCGTCATCCTGTTGACATACCTGGATAACCTTCTGCAAGTCGCGCTTGACATATGCCTCGATACTCTCCAGCAACATCCGGCGCGCGGCGTTCCCAAGGCGAGGGATATCCACCAGCTGCTCCACTGGGGGTTCGTCCTGAATCTTACGCGCGGCTTTGGCAACATCGACTGCATAGTCGCCGATACGCTCGATGTCCGTAATCATCTTCATAATCGTGCCGATGACACGCAAATCGCTGCCCATCGGCTGCTGCAGGGCAATCAGGCGCAGGCAGCTCGATTCGATGTCCACATCGATCTGATCCACCTCGTCATCGCGTTTCAGCACCTGCTCAGCGCGCTGCATGTCGTTGCGCCACAGCGCCTCGACCGCATCAGCGACCATCCCCTCCACGATGCTTGCCATCGCAAGCACCTTCGTCTCCATCTCCTGCAGTTCTGCGTCAAAAGCTTGCCGCGTTATCATGGACGGTGATTATACCTAAACAAAAGGGTTTTGAAAGGCGGGAGAGGCAAATCTTGTGTAGGGGATTTTGACCCCTACAACGGATTGATTTAGAGAAAAATAGAGCGTTTGAATATGCAAAAACTTGAAAAATGCCGTAAAAGACACCTAAAAGGGTACAAAGTTCCCCTGCAGACCACATCAGGCTTTGCTGTTCCCTTAACATTTGCAGGAAGGCACCGGAGACATGCTAATATATAGCCCACCCCGCAGGCGAGAGCAGGGACGCATTGATGACCATGCGCAGGGATGACTACGCACTGGAACAGTTGCAACTTGGGGAGGATGTCGACGCAGCACGCTTGCGTCGAGCGTGGCGGAATGTAATCCAAGCGTTGCTGCCCCGTATTCCTCCCTCGAGCCGTCGGTATCTGGAAGCAATAACGCTCGCAGGTATCGAGGGCGATCAGGTACGCCTGCAACTGGACAGTGCATTCGGACGGAACTGGGTCCAGCAGCGTTATCAACGCGACCTGCAGGAACTGCTGAGCCAGCAGTTGGGATTTCCTATCACCATCGTGCTTGTCGGCGAGGATGCGCAGTCGGAAGCGGCACCCGCTCCTGTGGTTGTTGCGCCGCCGTCGTCGACGCCGAGCCAGCCTGCCTTTCCCCGACCGGCGTTTAATCCGAACCTGACTTTCGAGACCTTCGTGGTGGGCGCAAGCAATCAGATGGCGCATGCTGCCGCCTATGCCGTCTCGCAAGGCGCGGTCAACAAGTACAACCCGCTGTTTATCTACAGTGCGCCCGGGCTGGGCAAGACGCACCTGCTGCACGCGATTGGGCAGACATATCTTCAGCGTGTCCCAAACGCGCACGTTCTCTACGTCAGCGG
>JAOAFW010000196.1 GCA_026416065.1 Fimbriimonadales bacterium | reverse complement strand
GCACGCTACATTCATACGCGCGGCATATCTGCCGCTGTGGGGCATTTATCGTGTGGTTCGATGTGCGCTGGTCTTCGGACTGGCATCGACTGTGTTCGCGGCTGCCTTCGGGCAGCGGTTGACCTGGATTGGTGTTCCTTTGGGACACGGCGAAGCGCGCGCCGTTTCCGCAGACGGACGAGTTATCGTGGGGATTACCTGGCTTTCTCCTGCGCGTTGGGTGGATGGGCGTTATCAACCCATCACCATCGACCCGTGGGGCGTTTCCGCTGATGGACGGATTGTTGTAGGTAGACATCAAAATCAAGCCGCGTACTGGATAGACGGTGAGCGACGGATTTTGCCGACTGTTGAACCGGGTGAATGGGACTGTGCCTACGGCATATCGGACGATGGGCGCGTGATTGTCGGCGAGTCGGGCGGTCGCCCTGTACGCTGGGTGGAGGGCGTCCCAGAGCGGCTGGCGCAGGAGCGGGGCGCAGCGCGCGGTGTGTCCGCCGATGGGCGAATTATTGCTGGCACCGTGAACAACCGCGCCGTGCGCTGGGTCGATGGACAAATGGAAGTGCTGCCCGATCTTCCGGGGGTTCGGGGAAGCACGGCGTCCTGCGTCTCGGCAGATGGGCGCGTCATCGCAGGCTGGGGCTGGATGGGTGGATCCCAACAGCCGACATTCGTCGTTGTGCGCTGGGTGGACGGTCAGCCAGAGCAAATCGCGGTTCCGTGGCTGACCCACGGGGAAGTGAAGGGTATCTCTGGCGATGGGCGCGTGATAGTTGGACACGGGCGGGTGCGTACGCAGCCGGGCGACCCATCCTACCCGCGCGGTGCGTTCATCTGGCGTGAGGACGGCTTGACCTCGTTGTTAATTCTCGAAACGAATGTCTGGGCGAACGGCGTCTCGCGCGACGGGCGCGTGGTTGTGGGACGCTACGAGTATAGCCCATTCCGCTACATGCAGGGGCATGTCGGTTTACTTGAGACCCCCAACCAGTTCAGACCCGCCCTTCCTTGGGATGTCTCCGCCGACGGGCGCGTCATAGTGGGCAACGTGGCTACGGATAACAACGACTTTTTCTTGGTGTGGCGCAACGGCTTGGCTTTCCCCATCACCTTCGGCATCACTGCAGCAGGTCAAGGACGCGCTCTCTCTGCGGACGGGCGCGTGGTTGTTGGGCAGCTCGTATCATCGTTCGGTTCCAGCGCTGTGCGTTGGAGCCAGCAAGGGGTTGATCAGTTGCCGCTGCCCGGAGTGTACCGTTCCGCTGCATTCGGCGTCTCGTCCGACGGCAGCGTTGTGGTTGGTCGCGCCGAGATTGCGCAGCGAGGACGGTTCGCTTTCCGCTGGGTAGGCAACGATGTCACCCTCCTGCCTGACTTTGGCTTCGGCAGCACTGCGGTAGGCGTCAACGCCGATGGACGAATCATCGTCGGCTGGGCGTCGCACGGCTCGGTCGCCTATCCTGTGCGCTGGAACGATGGTACGCTAGAACGCCTGCTGGATGCTTCAGGGCTAGCGCGCCGCTGCTCCGACGATGGGCAGGTGGTCATTGGTGAGTATTTTGACGCGAATGACTACCGTCGCGCCTTCCGCTGGCATAACGGCGTCTGGCAAGATTTAGGCGCGTTCGGTAAAAATAGTTATGCCTATGACTTGACCGCCGATGGAAACGCTGTCGTTGGTGGGGCGGACGACCCGCGCTTCCCTGGGTGGCGGGCGTGGCGGTGGCGCAACGGCGTGATGGAAGACTTGAACCTTGTTTACGCCAATCTGCTATCGCCTCATAGCGTCCTCGCCTACGCGACGGGTATCTCGCCCAACGGACGCTACATCGTTGGGTACGGCTGGAACTCCGCTGCGCAGAGTTATACGGGCTTCCTGCTGGACACCTGGCGCACAGGCGATGTGAACGGCGACGGCTGCGTCAACGACGCCGACCTGCTTGCCGTGCTGGCGGCGTTCGGCACTCCGGGCAGCGGCGACGCCCGCCACGAAGACATCGATAAAGACGGCATCGTCAGCGACGCCGACCTGCTGACCGTGCTGTTTGAGTTTGGCAGCGGGTGCTGATAAGTGCTTCCGAGTTGAAATCGTCCGCGAATCCGCAGGGCGCGTCGCGGACGCGCCCCTACGGTTCACGCGCGAGGCAAGCAGGAACACGCACCCAGCCGTAGGGGCGCGTCCGCGACGCGCCCTGCGATATGAAGATGATTTTATACCAATCGGGGTTTCAAGAGACACACGCTCTAAAGCTCCCAAGTATCCCCGACCAGCCCTCACCCCCTAACCCTCTCTCCCGCACGCGGGAGAGGGGGGAACTTGCTCCCCTCTCCCGCGTGCGGGAGAGGGGCTGGGGGTGAGGGCTGATGTCTCATTAGGAATCCCGATCGGTATTACTAACTGCCGCGAGCGATGCGGTTCGTCAGCGGGACGCTGGCGCTACGAGTACCTCCCCGTAGCGTCGGCGTCCCCACCAACCAAAGCACGGCGATTTTGCCCTTCGTTCACCCAATCGGCGCGACTTCGAACTGCTCCGCCTCCAGCGCGCGCAGCAGCGCCCACACCGTGTCCAGCGAAGTTAGGCACGGAACCCCCAACTCTACTGCTGTACGACGAATCAGTAAGCCCTGCTGCTCGGCGCGGCGGTCGGG
>JAOAFW010000164.1 GCA_026416065.1 Fimbriimonadales bacterium | reverse complement strand
TTCGTAGGCGTAGCCCCGCTCACGCAGCGCGTGCAGCGTCGCCTGCACCTTGTCGGCATCGTACAGGCTCTGCTCGGAGAACCAGCGGTCGAAGCGCACGCCAAAGTCGGCGAGGTCGCGCTCTTGCTCCTGCAACATTTGCTGCTTCGCGATTTGCTCGAAGCGTTTCAGCACTACTTCAGGGTCGCCCTCGGCGAAGCGGTCGCCGTGCTGTTGGCGGATGCCCTGCGCGATCTCTTTGACATACTCGCCGTGGTAGCCGTCTTCGGGCATCTCGACAGGCTCGCCCAGCAGTTGCCGATAGCGGGTCAGCACCGAGAGCGCGAAGTTGCGTATTTGCGTGGAGTTCTCGCCGTCGTTGATGTAGAACTCGCGTTCGACGGTGTAGCCGGCGGCTTCGTAAACTCGGGCGAGGGTATCGCCGACAGCGGCGTTGCGTCCGTGTCCCAGCGTGAGCGGACCTGTGGGGTTCGCGCTCACGAACTCGATGAGCACGGGCTTGCCCGCGCCCAGCGTCAGGTTGCCGTACTGTTCGCCCTGCTGCAGGATGCGGCGCACTACCTCACCTGCCCAGCTGGATTTCAGATGAAAGTTGAGAAACCCTGCTCCAGCCACTTCCACACGCTCTACCCACGCACTCGACTCCGCAGGCAGATACTGGCGAACGACCTCTGCCACCTCGCGGGGGTTGCGCCGCGCCTGCTTCGCTAACAGCATCGCCAGATTCGCTGCGAAGTCGCCAAACTGCGGATTGCGGGGCGTCTCGATGTCAAACTCCGGCAGCGATTCAAACTCTAACGCGCCCGCCGCCCGCGCCGCGAGCGCAGCCTGCTCTACCCACTCGGCTAACTGCTGGCGTATCATAGAGTAGAGATTATACCGACTCGATTCCGAGCCCCTGTTAATCCTTCGTTAAATTCATGACTCACTGGTCAGTCGCCTGTCCGATTCGCGCCTTTCACTGAGTCTTTAGAGGGTGGAAGCGCGACGACGGCTTCCTACGACGAAATGAGAGGTGCAGGCTATGCGACTCAATCGTTGGCTTGGTTTGACGATGAGCAGCGCGCTCACCCTTTCTGTTACGCTCGGACAGCAGTTTCAGGTGTTCAATAACAGCGGTCCCAACAACGTAGACTTCAGCCTGTCGCAGTCCAGCTCGGGTCCTACCGGCGGCGTGTTCACCAGCGCCGAGTGGGTGCTGCGTGACACATCGCTTGGGGGCACAGGCAACGGCTGGACTTGGAGCCGGAATGTATCCCCGTTCAGCAGCGGCGACCCGTTCGGGCGGCTCGTACTGCGCTTTTCGGGCACGGGCGGCACCGCGGCGGGCAGCTACTGGCGTCTGCCTTCCAACCGCTCTGGCGGCGTGACGGGCAACAACCCGGGCGGTGTGGTGACTTTCACCACATGGGTCGGTTCAGGGCACTCCTTCCGCACGGAGCAGCTCTCCAACCGCCCCGCGTTCGGCGGCGAGCTGGAGACGCGCATCCGCGCCCAGGCGAACAACGCCGCGGGCTTGAGTGTGAGCGTCGCGCCGAGCGCGAGCATCGCGGGTATCCTTGACGACGACCTGATTACCCCCGGTTTGCAGGTGAACAAGAACCTTAACCCAACGATCACGATTAACTGGAATGTGCTGGGTGGGCAGGTGTCTCGCGGGCAAGTCGCGGGCGGCGCGCACTTCGGCGCGATTGACTCCCCGTTCCGTGACGACGCCTACCTCGTGGCGGACCTCAAAATCAACGCCAGCACGGTGCAGTCGGGCAGCAGCGGGCTGACCACCTTCAATGTGAATGAGGGTTCCGCTACCAAAGGCATCGGCACGGTGGGCAATAACTACGTGCTGAACCTTTCGGGCTTCAACATCGGCGACATCGTGACCGTGCGCGTGGACTACACACTCAAGTGGGACGGCTACCACGATGCATACG
>JAOAFW010000127.1 GCA_026416065.1 Fimbriimonadales bacterium | reverse complement strand
AGATGATGCGACGCGCCGCCAAAAACTGCTGGAGTGGATGAGCGCGCTGGGGCTGCCGAAACCCTAATCGTAGCACAGACACATCTGTCCGCACAAGCAGGCAGAACTCCATGCCTGTAAATGTGCTGACGGAGCAATCCGTCCTAAATCCGCGCATGTGGGCGTTCTATCCCATGCGCGGCTATCGATCTACGCTCGAGCAGCGGCGCAATCCGTTTCAGTAATTTCCCCAAACCTGTCATTTCTCCTGAGTGCGTCGCTAACCTCGCATGGAACATCCCGTTGGGGAGTTAGTATCCTCAATACTCGGACGGGAGGTTAATCTATGCGATTCAAGGCACTGGGCGCCGTGGCGGCGCTGATTCTGGTAAGTGCTGCTTTTGCAGCGGTTATCGCAACGCGCGTACAGGCGCAAGGTTATGCGACGAATGAGACAAATCACCGCCTCGATTTTCAGCTTAGTGGACTGCATGTCAACAACAACGGCAACCACCGTTATATCGGACAGGGGAGCTTCGCTTGGAGTGCGAACGGACGCACTCAGGCGGTGCGCATCCGAACGATTAGCTCCATCAGCGTAGACGAGTCCGATGATGCGCGGGTAATCACTGTTTCCGGGACGGGACAGCTGGGGCGCTGGGGGTTCGCGCCGAGCCGCCATAGCAACAATCTCGTTCAGGGCAACTTCACTGCGACCTTTACAGACCGCTTTGAAGGGAACGACACGGTGCAATTCTGGTTCTCCAGTGGGTCGGGATTGAATGCGTTCCAGTACAACTTCTCAGGCGCGGTGCAATCAGGTGCGCTGAATGTCCAGCAATGGACAGTGAACCCGTAAGTCCGTGTTGCGGCGGCTCCTGTCCTATGTTTGAGACGGGAGCCCCGCTCTCCTCTTGACAACTCCCGCGACGATGTGGTATTATTAATATCGCCGACGCTCCTGGGTAGCTCAATTGGCAGAGCGGGTGGCTGTTAACCACCAGGTTGCAGGTTCGAGCCCTGCCCCAGGAGCCAATTCTGTTTAAGGATGGAGCCCCAACGCCTGCAAAAGTGGCTTGCGTTCTGTGGCTACGGTTCGCGACGCGCCTGCGAACAACTGATTCAGCAAGGGCGTGTGCAGGTGAACGGTATTCCTGCAACGCTGGGCATGAAGATAGACCCCCAACGCGACGAAATCACTGTCGACGGCAAGCGAGTACAACCCCCCAAACAGTTGGTGTATCTTATGCTGAACAAGCCGCGCGGCTATACGACCACGCGCAGGGATCCCCATGCCACCCGCACAGTGATGGATCTACTCAAAGACGCGCCTTCCAATGTATTCCCTGTCGGCAGGCTCGATACCGACTCGGAGGGGTTGCTGCTGTTTACCAACGACGGCGAGTTTGCTAATCGCCTGCTGCACCCCCGTTATAAGCTACCGAAGACCTATCGCGTGTGGGTGCGGGGTAAGCCCTCTGAGAGCGCACTGAGGCGACTGCGTGAAGGGGTCGAGCTGGAAGACGGCGCCACCGCGCCAGCCGTTGTGAAGCTGCTACGGTCAGATAAGGAACAGAGTTTGCTGGAGATGGTGTTGCGTGAGGGGCGCAAAAGACAGATACGACGAATGTGCGCCGCTGTAGGGCACCCGGTACTACGCCTGATACGCGTTGCGATTGGCGACCTTCAGTTGCCGCGCGATTTGCCGCCTGGCAAATGGCGTGCCCTGACCCCTGAGGAAGTCGCCGGGCTGCGCAAGTAGCAGATTTGAAAATATAAACAGTAAATTACATCATCTTATGGGGGCAGTGAGCGAACATAAGGTATCCTATCCCTTGGAGGCTTGTATGGGCAACGAAGCGTTGATTGTCGCAGCAGTCCGCACACCAATTGGCAAGGCGCCGCGTGGGAGCTTGCGTCATACGCGCCCCGACGATCTCGCGGCGATGGTTATTCAAGCCGTGCTTGCCCGATGCCCCGCACTGGATCCCAACGAGGTTGAGGACGTGATTTTCGGGTGCGCTACGCCTGAGGGCGAGCAGGGGATGAATATCGCCCGTGTCGCCGCGCTGCGGGCAGGACTGCCCCTCAGCACGCCGGGCGCGACGGTGAACCGTTTCTGCGCCTCGGGGCTGGAAGCCATTGCCATCGCCGCCGAACGCATCCGCGCCGGCAACGCGGAAGTCATCCTTGCCGGTGGTGTGGAAAGTATGAGCCGCACCCCGTTTCTGGACATCCACACCCACCCGAACCCCACCCTGTTTCAGAACGCTCCGAACACCTACCTGAATATGGGGCTGTCGGTGGAACAATTGTCGCGCAAATACGCTATTACCCGCGAGCAGGCGGACGCCTTCGCGCTCCAGAGCCACCAAAAAGCGATTCGGGCACAGGAAGAGGGACTGTTCGATGCAGAAATCGCCCCTGTACAGACCGAGATTCAGCAGGTGAACGAGTGCGGGCGACCCCACCACGAAAAAATCATCCTCACAAAAGACGAGGGTCCCCGGCGCGATACGAGCTTGGAGTCGTTAGCGAAGCTCAAGCCCGCTTTCCGTCCCGATGGTCTGATTACCGCTGGCAACGCATCGCAGCGCAGCGATGGGGCGGCGGCAGTCATCCTGATAAGCGAGCGCAAGGCAAACACCTTGGGCGTCAAACCGCTCTTGCGCTTCGCCGGCTACACTACCGCCGCGCTTGCACCCGAAGACTTCGGCGTTGCGCCCGCCTACGCCATCCCCAAACTGCTGAACCGACTGGGAGTTTCCATTAACGATATCGATCACATCGAGTTCAACGAGGCGTTCGCTGCGCAGGTACTGGCATCCAACAAAATCTTCGAGATGCCGATGGAGCGTGTGAACCCACTCGGCGGTGCCATCGCGCTTGGGCACCCCTTGGGCTGCACGGGCGCTCGACAGGTCGCCACCCTCGCCTACGCCCTGCAGCGCACTGGCGGACGGTACGGGCTGGTCACGATGTGCGCCGCGCTGGGCATGGGCGCAGCAGGGCTGTTCGAGCGAACGGGATAATCCAGCAGGTATACTCCACTGGGGAGTGACTTTCCATGAGCCAGTACTGGAAGGGACCGCTGGAGCAGATTGACGACCACCGCTGGCGCATCCCGAAAAGCTACAAGCCCGGCATGCGCGTGGACGGACTGATTTTCGCCAGCGCGGAGATGATCGAGCAAATCAAGCAGGA
>JAOAFW010000109.1 GCA_026416065.1 Fimbriimonadales bacterium | reverse complement strand
GTTTTGCGCAAGTAATATTATTCGGCGTTAGCGACACAGTTCGTCAGCGAGACGCTAACACTACGCGCGCTCTCCGCATAGCGTCGGCATCCTCGCCGATGACTGTGCTACTTGGAACCACGATTGGTAAGTGTTTCCCTGAGAGACTGTTTAGAAATGTCTTGAGGAACCTTCGGCGAATGAATTCGCCCCCACATAATCGGGAAACCCCGCCTACGAGGGGTTTTTGAAACCTGCGCAGGCGGGTTTTACAGTTGTGTGAGGGCGAATTCATGCACTCTGGATTTTCTTGAGGACGCGCTCCTTGAAAGGGAACACCGTACAATCTATTTCGTGAACAGTCTCTGAAGGAATGATACAGAGATTCCTCGCTTCGCTCGGAATGACAGCAGTTGTCATTCCGAGCGAAGCGAGGAAGCCGTTTGTTCTCTCCGCAGGAACACGCGAAATTGCGCGGAACTGTGCTACAATACAAGAGGAGGTTTGATATTATGAAACGACGCGTCGGTTTTACCTTGATCGAGCTGCTCGTGGTCATTGCGATTATCGCCATTTTGGCGGCGATATTGTTCCCTGTCTTTGCGCAGGCGCGCGAGAGCGCACGGCAGGTGAGTTGTGGCTCGCGCTTTTATCAGGTGGCGCGTGCTGTGGTGATGTATACCAGCGACTTCGATACCACGCAGCCGCTGACGCAGTGGTTCGCCTCGTTCGCAGGCGACCCCGAGGAGGCGGAGTGTCAGGATCGGATTCTGGGGCAGCTCATTCGCCCGTATGTGAAGGACTGGACGATGTACCGTTGCCCGTCCGATCCGATGGCAACAGACGCGATTCTGGACGCTTGTCCGTATGACGGCGAGCGCCCGCCGACACGCCAGTGCGCCCGCGAATACCGCTGGGCGCTCAAGACCAATCTGGGCTACAACTATGTGTACCTTTCGCCGATTATGGTGGGGAACGCTTATCCCGGACGCAACGGCTGGTCGAATGTACCTGCTACAGACGCACGGATTAAGAACCCTGCCTCGACGGTTCTGTTCGTGGATAGTTTGTGGTGGCGTGATCCGCAGTCGCGTCAGCCCCAGTGCGGCGGGAACTGGATTGTGATGCCGCCCTGTCGCTGGTGGTACGACGCCTCTGGGCGCGAGGTCGACACCTTCACGATTGTGCGGGAGGAGTGCAGCAGCGGGCGCGCGTGGGGCTGGTACAGCTATCGCGGTCAGAGCTGCAGCAACCGCCTGCCCGCCTGCTGGATGCTGGAGAACGCACGCAACTGGTACACATGGATGGAGTTCGGCGGGGCTTGGCCCTGGCACCGCAGCGAGCGGATGACCGTCGCCTTCGTGGACGGACATACCAAATCCTACACACCGCGTCAGCTGGCGCAGGGCTGTGAGCTGCAATCCATGTGTCGCGGGCGCATCACCGACCCCCAGGCGTACCTGTGGGATCTGGACGACTACTATTGATGAGGCGTCATTATGGAGATCTCTAAGCCCGTTGGAATCGGGATTATCGTGATCGCGTCGGTGCTGGCGCTGGCGATTGTGTGGTACTTCACGATGGGCAGGGGCAGCAGTGCATCGGGCACGGTCAGCGAGAGCGCGTATCCCGAATATAAGGCGAATCCGCCGTTGCCTGACAGCGAGCTGCGCGGACCCGAAGCGCCCCCACCCATCGCTGGCGCAGGCGGTCGTCGTTAATCGCCGCTCCGCTGGGAGGTTCCTCGCTACGCTCGGAATGATAGGGCTTGCCATCGCGCGATGTCATTCCGAGCAGTGGCTGGGGAAGTGTGGAGGTCCCCATGAAGCCTGCACTGGTAATCTTGGCAACCTGCTGGGCAGCGGCGTTATGGGCACAATCGGCGCCACAGACGATTGCGCCGCTGCGCATGATGAAGGCGCGTTTGGAAAGCGGGCGAGTGATTCCACTAACATCGTGGATCGAAACCGGTTCTTTTGCGCCTGCGGGCGGCTGTGCGCCTGGCGAACAAAATATTTTCGACCACACTGCCGACTTGCGTTCCGTAAGACCTGACTACCACAACCCGTACTGGGTGAACGACATCAGGACGCTAATTGCGCCTGCTTATCATGGCGCACGCGCGAGCGCGTTTGCCCACACATGGTTCTGGAACCCGCCCACTGGCTCGGAGCGGTGTCTGATAATTATCTTCACCGTGGAGCAGGTGGACGCTGAGTGTCAGGTGGTTCACGAAGGCCCTTTTCTGGACGCCGTTGTTCTGGATTACGGCGTGCTTGGGGCGGGCGTGTACTACTCAGCGGTCTGCTTGGCGTCCCTCGGCGGTTTGCAGTTGCCTGCGACGCCCGCCGACGACGGGGAGCCGGGAACCACGCTGCTGGGCGGCTACGGCGCGTACTATCTGCGCGCCCTCGACCCAGTTAGCGGCGTGTTCACGCTCGCTTCGCGGGCGCAGCCGCTGTTGGGCTACGCAAGTGTGGGAACCTCAGCGCCGCTGCACTGGAGCGACGACAATCCCCCCAGTGGCTCGCACGCGCAAGATGAGTGCTACCGCTATGTGGATGAGAGAGGGCGCGCCTACGGCGGTGCGATTGTGTTCAAGGCGGTTCCGCCCTGCGCCCCCGACATCGACGGCAACGGCTGCGTGGACGACGCCGACCTGCTGACAGTGCTATTCAACTTCGGTACGGACGGCAGCAACGGCGGCGACGCGAACTGCGATGGCATCGTGGACGACGCCGACCTGCTGGATGTGCTGTTCAACTTCGGCAGCGGCTGCTAAGCCCTCACCCCTTGCCCCCTCTCCCACGCCGTGGGAGAGGGGGATTTAAGCCGCCTCACGCATGGCTCTCTCTAATTCGCTTATTTGGGTTCTTATTCGCGCCTCGTACACGCCCTGCTCGGTTTCGATGACACATCCCCCCTGATCCACTCGTCGGTCTTCCACGATTTCGATGCCCTCAACTCCGTCCACGATGTTGAGCAGCGCGGCGCGGTTCTGGCGGATGAGTTCCAAATCCAGCGGGTTGACGCGAATACGGATATGCACGAACCCCTGTACCCGCC
>JAOAFW010000087.1 GCA_026416065.1 Fimbriimonadales bacterium | reverse complement strand
AGATGTGTATAAGAGACAGGGGAAACGCCAATCGCTCTTGCTGCGTCCACAGGCGGCGCATCAGCGTGTTGATACAGGGCATCGCCAGCGTCGCCGAGCCGAGCAGCCCGATCCAACCCAGAAAAATCGGCAGCCACACGCTCAGCTTAGTGAGCGCGTAGGGAAACTTGTACCCGCCAATACCGTACTCGCGGATTGGCTCAGCCTCCGTATGGAACAACCAAGTGGTCAGATGGGGGATGACCCGATTGCGATAGGTGTCGTTGTTCTCCGCGTACAGCCCAAACGAGTGCCAGAGGGGAACGCATACATTCATCCACTCCGCCGCCATCGCCGTGCCCACAAACAGAATCGTGAAGATGACCACCAGGTCGGGCGTCTCCAAAAACCAGCGGCGAAAGAGGAGTCGCCCTATCGCGTTCAGCAGCGCAACGACCATGAGCGTAGCGACCGGCGGAATCATGAGCGAGAAAATCACGCTCAACACAATCTCCACCGCCCAGTAAGTGGTGAAGGGCAGCAACGCAAAGCCAATCAGCAGTCCCCGCAGGCGCAGCCCACGCGCGCGCTCTATCGTCGGAGTCGCAAGTAGCCCGTCGGGCTGCGGCTGCGGAGGCTCCTGCAACACAGGCTTGATGGACATACAGCATACGATTTCTGCAGGGGCGGCGAAACTCCTGCTGTCGTCGGCGAGGACGCCGACGCTACGCGGAGCGTCTTCGTCACCTCGGCGTCCCCGCCGAAGAGAACATTCCCCATAGCTTTGGCGTCCTCGCCGACGAGGGGAAGCGAAATGCCCCCACCTCTCAGGCGTCTATTTTACGGAGGTTGCCATGCAAAGGCTCATCACAGCTGGGCTGATGGGGTGTGTGCTGTTCGCTGCGCTCAGCGCACAGGGGCTGCTCATCGTGCCCCCCGATGCTGTCCCTGAAGACCGTCGCATTCTGTTTCTCGAGCACAGGCCGATTCTCCTCAAGGAACATACCGTGCGCGTTGTTATTCGCGACAACCTTGCCGAAACGACCATTGAGCAGCTTTTTGTGAACGAATCGCCCGTTTCGCTGGAAGCCGAATATTGGTTCCCCGTGCCGCGCGACGCCGCCGTGAGCGGTTTGACGATGACCGTCGACGACCGCGCGGTCGAGGCGAAGCTTCTATCTGCGGACGAGGCGCGACGGATTTACGAGTCGTTCGTGCGTCGGCAGCAAGACCCTGCGCTGCTGGAATTCGTAGGGCATAACCTCTTGCGCTTGCGTGTGTTTCCCGTTCCTGCGAACGGCTCACGGCGCATTACCTTGCGCTATGCCCAGACGTTGCCCCGTGAGGGCGCGCTGGTGCACTATCATCTGCCGCTGCGTGCGACTCGCGCCGCGGCGCGCCCTGTCGAGCGTGTGCGCGTGGAGGTGGAAGCGCAAACACGCCAGCCCCTAACGAGTTTCTACAGCCCTTCTCATCCCGAAGTATGGGTACAACGCCCCGCGCCCAACCGCGCCCGCATGCAGTGGGAGGCGCAGAACCTCATGCTGGAACGTGACCTGCACCTCTATTTCAGCGCCACTGCAGATCCCTACGACCTGCAGCTGTTCACCTATCGCGCGGGCGATGAGGGCTACTTCATGGCGATGTTCGCGCCCAATCCTGAACAACGCGCTGAACGCCTGCCAAAGCACCTCGTGTTCGTGCTTGACCGCACCGGCAGTATGGCGGGCGAGAAAATCGAGCAGGCGAAAGAGGCGTTTAAATACTGCCTGAACAACCTGCAACCAAACGATAAGTTCAACCTGATTGTGTTCAGTGAACAGGCGACGCCGCTCTTTGAGGGGCTGATGCCCGCCACGCGCGAGAACATCCAGCGCGCACTCCAGCGCGTAGAATCGCTGCAGGCGCAGGGCGGCACAAACATCTATGAGGCGCTACGGGTCGCGTTCCAGAGCTTGCCGGTGGAGCGCACGCCCGCCCTGCGTGCGATTGTGTTCCTCACCGACGGCTTGCCCACCGTTGGCGAGCGCGACCCAGAGCAGATTCTCAAAATGACCCGCGAACGGAACGCCCGCCGCGCCATTCGCATGTTCAATTTCGGCGTCGGCTATGATGTGAATGTGTATCTGCTGGATCGGCTCGCGCAGGAACATCGAGGCGTGTCCGACTACGTGCGCCCTGAAGAAAACATCGAGGCGAAGGTCTCTCGCTTCTATGACCGGATTAGCCTACCGCTGCTCACCGACCTGCGCCTGCGCATCGAGGGCGTGGAAACCTACGAGGTCTATCCGACGGAACTGCCCGACCTGTTTGCCGGCGACCAACTGATTGTGGTCGGGCGGTATCGGGGCAGTGGGCGAGCAACCGTGTTTCTGGACGGACAGGAGCACAATCGCAAGGCGCAGCTCAATCGAACGTTCGACTTTCCCGCCCACAGCGAGGAGATGGACTTCCTGCCGCGCCTGTGGGCAGTGCGTAAAATCGGCTACCTACTCAATCAGTGGCGACTGTATCGCAACGAGAAGGTTCGAGAGGAGATTGTTCGCCTCGCCCACGAATATGGCATCGTGACACAGTTCACCGCGTTTCTCATCGACGAGGATATGATAATGGCTCGGGGCAGCGTGCGGCTGAATCGCGCTCTGAGCGCACCGGGCGGCTTCGGCGGCGCGCCAGATACGGGACGCACCGCAGTCGACCAGAGCCTGACCACGTCGCAGCTCTCGTATGGATGGGCATCCCCCGCGCCCCCGCTTCAAGCCAACACAGCGCAGGAAGCGTTGCAGCTGGGCGCATTTGCCCTGAACGACCCCCAGCAAGCGGAACGCGCGGCGCAGCGGATGCGCAACCTCAGCGAGCGTACCTTCTACCGCAAGGGCACGCAGTGGATTGACAGCCGCTATAACGCCGAAGAAAAACTGCCCGTCATCGAGGTCGCCGCCTTCAGCGACGCCTACTTCCGGCTGCTGGAACGCTTGCCCCGACTGCGTCCTTACCTGACACTGGGCAACGAGGTGATTCTGCGCCTTGAGAAGGTTGTGATACAAATCGGCAAACACGGCAAAACCACACTCACCGACGCCGAATGGAAGAAGATACGGGGTGAAACATAGGCGCACACAGGCGTAGCGGCGAGAGTTGAAAATCGGTTAAGAAGAACACGGGGTGAAGCATGAACCGATAGCTGACCCACTCTGCCCCATGCTTGACTCCTGCCTCGAAAAGAGAACCGCTCACTGCGTGGGGTTCCCTTGCGCTGCAGGGAGACCTTACCGACTGGGGCGATTCCCAAATGCTCTTCCGTAACGGACGCGCTCGGCTGGTCAACTCGAACCTTGTCACACTTGCACGCCTACCAGTGTAAAAGCAACCAGCAAACCGGGCATGAGGAGGCTACGTCATGGCAGGGCGACAAGAGGAAATCAGGTGCGTGCGACTTTGGGGCGTCGCTGTTTGGAAGACCTGTAGAAGGGAGTCTACAGCAGATACGGGATTTGATCCACTATCTCGCGCAGCGAACCATCATCCCAAAGACGGTTCCTCAAAAGCTTTAGTGAAATTACTCTCTAAAAAAAGTGGCCCAACCAGAGTCTCGAGGTATAATTGGATTCCAAAGCGCTTGGGACAAACCGTGAACACAAGTGAATGGGATTATATCCAGTCTCTTGTGGAAAGAGCGCTGGAAGAGGATTTTTTGTATGAAGAGGAGATCGAGCGAGAACAACTACGCAGTCGCCTCTTCGATCTATTGCGCCCGCATATTCACCGTATGGTACGCTCCCTGATTCCCGATGCGAATCTGGCGGAGGATATCACGCAGGACGCACTGTTGCACCTTTGGGTGAAGCTGCCAGTATACAATCCGAAACTGGCTCCCTTCAAGGCGTGGGTTTCTCGAGTGGTGATTAATCTCACTTACAACGCGATTCGGAGTCAGGGGCGGATTTCACGACACGAGCGGCTAGAAGCCGAGTGGAGCACTCCCGACCTGTCGGAAGAACCACTCTCCGTATTTGATAGAGCCGCGGATCCTGCGCCCGACCCTTCGGAACAGGCGAGCGATCGGGAGCGGTTTGAGCTGATACTCGCTCTCGCGCAAGAAACGCTGAACCGAGACGAACACCTCGTCTGGCTGGAGCAGATAATAAATGGCTCTTCGTATCAGGAGATCGCACTGTTGCTGGAACGCAACGAAAACTGGGCGCGGCAAACCATGCTCCGCGCACGCCAGAAACTGGCTGCAGCGATCGTCCTGCATCCCAAAATCCTGAGCGATGAGGAGATCCACAACGCCATCACACGCTGTCAACACTCCGAGGAACCGCTCAGTGAATCTGAACTTAGCGTCTTAAACGACGCTCTCCAGGCAAAAGGAGCGCGCAAGCCGCCCGGCTGGCGACAGATTAACTTGTTCCGTCAGGCGTGCCACAAACTGCTTCCCTACCTGCTGGGCTGTTTGTTCCTCGCGCTCTGGTAAAAAACAAGGTGGTGATCCCAATGAAACCGACAAGACTGACGATTCAAACAAGTGAGAGAATTTGGACGCCGCTGGAGCGGCGACTGGCAGCGCGTTTGCGCCATGCACCTTTGGGGTTATGTCTCACTTTCGAGCAGTTTACAGATCTGGCTCAGCACGGACGCCGTTGCCCGAACTATCACGCGCATATGCTTCATCTCGTATCGTGCCCGGCGTGTCGTCGCGCCTATCTGGAACTGCGTGCTTTGTTGCGTTTACAGCGTCCCAGCCTGAGTTGCTGGCTGAGGCGTATTGCTCTTCCCCAGTTCCCTCAGTGGGCGCTGGCTTCGGGCGCTGCGTTCAGCGTGTTCGCGCTCGCCCTGTGGACTTTCTATCCACGTACCCCGAATCCGCAACTGGTTGCAACGGAACCTCGGGGTCCCTCGTACATGGGGATAGCCCAGAAGCCTCCTGAGGATCCCAACAGACCCGGGACGTCCGAACTTCAGCAAATACAGAATCAAAAGCCCTCTGAAGATGACCAGACGGCGCTCACGAACAGTTCAACCAAAAGGGGAGATCATCGCTCGGAGCAACAAAGGGGCAAGCCCGTGGAGAACAAGTCCGGAGCAGACAGAGCAGACACCTCAACAGACACTCGAACACGCGAGGACGGCAACGAGTTGCCCCACGACCAACAGGGTACGGGGGAGAGAACTATTGCCCAAAAGAGGTCAAATCCCACTGACGGACCGTCCCGTACCGACGAGACGCCTCGAGATACGCGTTCTCCTCTCGAGCAGGGGCTCGCCGCGCTGGGCGCGACACTGAGACTACCCGCTTCGGAAATCAACCGTGCCTTTGCGAGCCTCTCGGCTGGCTCCGTGCGACGTAGCGGCGCGTCTCAGGCATCCTTCGGTCGAATCTCCCTCAAAAAACCCGACCTGAGCAATGCTGACCTGACTGTAAATAAGGAGCCTTTCGTGCTGGTTGAATCCCCAGTGTTCGAATGGCAACCCGTGGACGGCGCGTTGAAGTATCTGATTACCCTGCGCAACAGCAACGGCGAACTCGTTTTGGAGGATGAACTCGACTCGCAGCAAGTGGAGTATCGTGTATCACGGTCGCTCGACCCCGAACAAACTTACGAGTTCACGCTCCGAGCAATCCGAGGACAGCTACGCACGCTAGAAGGCAAACTCCGATTCCAGGTGATGTCAGGAGACCAGTTGCATGCCTTACAAGTAGCGCGCGAGAATGTTCAGCACTACCCTGAATTGAGCGGCACCGTATTCTACCTGCTCAAGCGCTACAAGGAGGCATTAGACGCCTTCGAAGAGGCGCAGCGACGAGACCCAGAAAACGAGAAACTGCGAAGCATCGTGAATAGCTTGCGCGCTCGTGTGGGGCAATAACGCCCATAACCTCGTCACTATTTGACCACGATGGTGTATAATAAGCGCACCCATCACACAAAGAAGTGAACATACAAAAGATTGGAGGGATGTTCATGGATCGTTACGATTGGAGCGGTGTAGATCATCTGGCGTCTGAGATTGCCAGTATGGAACGGGCGCGTGGAAATGGGGCAGGCGTCTCAGAGAGCGAATTGCGCGAGGCATACGATCGCCTGTGCGAACAACTACGCCCGGCTGTGTCGGAGATGATTCGTGTCTTGCTGCGCGATCCGAAAGCGACAGAGCGTGTCGCGAATGAATTTCTTGATCGTGTGCCGCTGATGCTCCCCGTGCGCTCAGGCGCACAAATTCCTTGCTCTCGATGGATCGCAAGCGCGCTCATCGATTTCGTCTATCACACGAACCCCGCTGCGCAGGATGCCCTCAACCCGCAAGAAGCGCACCTCCTTCAGGGATTGATGGATGCAGAACTGCGTGCGCCCCTGAACATAGAGGAGCTCAACCTGATCGACCGTGTGCGTGGCATTCTCACCCCTGACGAGTTCTTAGTGTGGTATGACTATGTGGTTAACGGTTATGCCCTGACAGACATTGCTGCGCTGCATCAAGAGTCGCCCACCTGGGTGGAGCAGACCCTCCAGCGCGCTCGCAAGAAACTTTGGGATGCAGTGACCACAGACACGAGCCGGCGCACGCGAACCGATGTGTTTGGGCAGAGCCTGACTTGGTTAGGCGTGCTGCGGTTGTATGACCATAGTAGCGTTGCCCACAGCGTTGCTACTGACGGTACTGTGGCGGGCGTTGCCTTTGCGGAAGAACACCGCTACAGCGACTCGCGCGGTAACTATGCCGCCTATATCGCCTGCGCGTTCCGCTGGAAAGACTACCAGTTTGAGGAACTGGGCGAGCTGGGTGAGAATTGCAATCCGCGCTGCATGATTACCCCCGACGGCGACAAGGTTGTTGTCTCCAGCGACGCTTGCCAGCTCCGCTGGGATGCGGAGCAAGGCGTTCAGCGACTAATCGCACCCGATCACGTCTATGCGATTAATGCGTGTGGGGATGTGCTGGTAGGCGAGTCGGAGGGACGCGCTGTGCGTTGGAACAGCAACGGCAAAGAACCCCTTTCAGACGAAACGCCCAGCGCAGCGCGCGCAGTATCGCCAAACGGGAAATACATCGCAGGACATATTCGCCGCCAAGCGGTTTGCTGGGACACTGCCACGGGCGTCATTCGGCGGCTGGGCACACTCGGTGGGGAACAAAGTGAAGCGCTCGCCATCTCGAAAGACGGCTCGGTTATCGTCGGCAAAAGCGATGGACGCGCATTTCGCTGGACGCCGGACATGGGGATGTGTGCCCTCAGTCAGAGTGAAGAAGAGGTGAGCCAAGCGCACAGTGTCTCCTATGACGGCGCACGGATTGTGGGGGAAGCGCTGGACGAAGCGGGCGGCGTCTACGCCTTTCTCTGGACACAGGACGATGAGATGCAGAACCTGAATGTCCTCTTCGCCCACCTCCGCGAACTGGGCGCTACATTGGAACGCGCTTATGCCATCTCCCCAAACGGACGTTATATCGTCGGCGAAGGCTACTGCGTGGAAACTGAACGCAAAGAAGCATTTCTGATCGACTTGGGCGAACTTGCCACCTGACAAGAACAGGAGTCTGACAATGCCTAAGATCAAAGGGTTTGGGATTGTATCTACAGTCGTGGTAGTGGGATTGCTCGGCTGGTCGCAGACGACTAACGACACCTCAGCCGAAGCCCGGCGCAGCAACTCGTCTCCCGCGCGCCAGGGCGCGACTGACTTGACTGAGCAGCTACGGGAAATCGAGCAGAAAATCGCACAACGCGAGTACGAAGAAGCTCGTCAGATGACTCAACGAGCGAGTAGAGAGCGCACAACGCTTGAAACACAGCTCTACCTGCGACATCTGGAAGCGCGCGCCCTGCACCGGATGCGTCCCCAAACCCCTGCAGAGTTGGATGAGTTGATCCAACTCTGGGAGCTGCTGCGTCAGCAGTACAGGCGCGCAGGGAATACGCCGTTCGAAGTGGAGACAACCTTTGCGATGGCGTTTTGCTACTGGCAAACGAACCGCCCGAGGGCGGAGTCGCTCTTGAGCGAGGCATGGGCGCGTGTCGAATCTACGAAGAATCAACCGCTCGAGGTGGCACAGGCGCTAAGCTTCAGCGCAGAGGACTGGTTCGAGGTTAAAGAATGGTCCATCGCTCAACGGCTGTGGGAGCGCGCGTTGGCGTTGCAAGAGGTAAACCGCGCAGGCGCCTTGGACCTCGCCCGTACACGCTATAACCTGGGCGTCCTCGCGCTGAAGCAAAGCCAACTGGACAAAGCGCAAGCGCTCTTGCAAGAAACCTTAGCCACTCAAGAACAACTCGCACAGAGTTCGCCCGCACTGGCGGCAACGCTCAAAGCGATGGGAGAACTGGCGCAGCGCCAGAACAGGCTCGCAGAAGCGAAAGACCTCTATCAGCGCGCCCTGAGGATTTACGACGCGAACGGGCAAAACCGCTTGGAAGCCGCTCAGGTACACTTGGGGCTGGGCACGCTAACACTCCTGCAGCGGCGATGGGACGAAGCGCAAGCGGCATACGAACGCGCCCTTCAGATCGCTCAAACTACTGACCCAGAATCCCGCGAGGTAGGACTGGCACGTGCCGGACTCGGCGTCGTCTTCTTAGAAAAAGGCCTCCAAGGGGAAGCAGAAAAGTGGCTCCTGCAAGCAAAAGAAACCCCCAGCCTTGAACCCCTTGAAAAAGCCCAGATAGATTATGAATTGGGACGTGTAGCCCAACGAAGCGGGAAAACGGAACAAGCGATTCTGTTCCTGACCGCTGCACTCCAACAACAAAATACGCTTCAGGATACGCCCTTGAACATTGCCAAAACCCACTACACCCTCGGCGTCATTTACCTGGAAAGCGGTGACCTGAACAATGCACAGTCCCATCTCGAGGCTTCTCGGGAGATTCGGCAACGCGAACTACCTGAATCGCCTGCTACAGCTCACGCCCTAATGGGGCTGGGATTTGTCGCTTTCTACAAATCTGAATTCCGTCAGGCGCGTGCTTTGTTCAACCAGGCGCGTGCGCTTTACGAAGCGTCCAACGCGGAACCCGCCGATCGCAGTCGCGCTTTGATGGGATTGGGTATCGTCGCTGTGGAACTGGGCGAGCTGGACGAAGCTCAGAACTATTTGCAGCAAGCCACTCAACTGCAGAAAGAGAACCAGCTGGAGAACACAATCCTCCACGCTCAAACCCGAATCGGGCTGGGCAACTTGATGTTGCGGCGTAGTGAACTGGATGTTGCTTTCGTTCACTATGCCGAGGCGCGCCGTATCGCTGAATCGCTCCCAACCGCTCAGTTGCTTCGGGCTCAAGCGCTGGCGAGTCTGGGCAACCTTTACCTGCGCCAACGCAATCTGAAACAAGCCGATCTTTGCTATCAACAGGCGTATAGTCTACTTGAAAGACACGCTCCTGTACACCCCCTCAAGGCTCAAATCACCTTGAACCGGGCAGTACTCGCTTTGGAAGCCGGCGAAACGGAACAGGCGGATTACTTCCTCCAGCAAGCGAATGCGCTGATGGCGCAATTTCCACGCTCCGATCTGACGGAACGCATTCGGCTGAATCAAGCGGTCCGAGAAATTCGCAGTAATAACACACCCAATACATTGCAGACCCTCGAGCAAATTATAGAATTCCTGCAATCTCCCGGTAGAAGTCGGCTTCTTTTGGCGCAGGCATACTTCTACCGCGGTGTGCTGCACTTCCGCCAAAACAACTTGCAAGCCGCTCGCTCAGACCTGACTCAGGCTTTTACGCTGTACCAACAAATAGCACCTGGCACGATTTTTGACGCCTTGACGCAACTCGGTCTCGCCAAGCTGGACTATCGCGAGGGAAATATCCCCAGTGCGCGCGAGCGTTTGGAAAACGCTATTGAGATCATCGAGCGTCAGCGGGGCTATATCCTCGATCCCGACGCTCAAGCCGAGTTCAGCGAAAACTACTTCGAGGCATACACCCTCTTGGCGCTGCTGGAAACGGAGCGAGGGCAATATGCCCGTGCGGTGACCCTGCTGGAACAAAGTCGCGCTCGCACTCTGACCGATCAGATACAAAAACGGCAGGACAACTTCGTCAATGCTCCAGCAGGAGCACAGCCCATCCTTCAGAGATTGCGCCAAATCGAGGCGGAACGAATCGAACTTCGACGCCAGCTGGAACAAGCCTACCTGCAAGAGAAGGATGCCAGCGAAATTCAGAATAGACTTACTGCACTCTACCAGCAGCAGTTGCAGGAGGAGAAAACCCTGCGCGAACGCTATCCCAGCTATGCCCGCCTGATGACGCCTGTGCGACTGGAACTCACCATTATCCAGCAACAGTTAGAGCCTGATATTATGCTGGTCTACCATGCGCTGGTGGAAAACAACTTGCTCATCCTGACTGTAGATAAACAAGGCGTTCAGGGCTACTATTTCCCTGTCAACGCTGAGCAGCTGCGAAAAGATATTCTCGATTTTCGTAATGCGGTCTATGAAACTGAGCAAGATTTGACAATCCGATTGGGCACGGCCTTATATCAAAATCTCATCGGTCGTGTGCAGCCTCTGCGTGGCGCCCGGCGCGTTCTACTTTGTCCTGAGGGCGAACTGAACCTGCTCCCGTGGGCAGCGCTCATCGTGGAGACCCGAGGTGAGGAACCCATCTACTGGATAGAGCGCGTAGCGATTCATCTCACCCCGTCGATGGGCGTATACCGATACGCACGCTTATCTCAACCGTCGTCTGAGGGCGCACTGGTGGCCGCCGTATCGATTTACCAAGCAGAACAGGTCCAGCAGTCGGAACCTATTCAAGTGGCACAGTCACCCGGCGAGCAACGGCGCGGCGGGGGCATCCTTCGGAATCTGCCTGCTGCCGAGAAAGAAGCCAACTCACTGGAGCAACGGCTTCCTAACCCGACTGTATTGCGCAACGATCAGGTTGAACCCCATCTCGTGCGTACCCGGGCAAGCAACGCCCGAATTGTCCATCTGGCATGCCACGCCGAGGCAAATGCCGAGACGCCGCTGGACTCTGTACTCAAGTTCGACGCAACGGGAGCAAAATGGGTCACTGCCGCAGAAATCATGAGTCAATGGCAACTGCAAGCCGATCTCGTGATGCTAAGCGCATGTGAAACCGGCGCGGGCAAAGCATTACGCTACGAAGGTGTGTATGGTCTGGCGCGCGCGTTTCTCTATGCAGGTGCGAAAACGGTCGGGGCGACCCTTTGGCAAGTGGACGACGAAAGCACAGCCGATATCGCCGTGAAGTTCTATGAGGGCTACGTAGGTGCGAGGCTCCCGAAAGATCGCGCATTGCAACAGGCACAGCGCGAATTCCTCAAGCTGCAACGCGACGCTGCACGGCGAGCACGTACCAATCAACAACCCGATCGAAGCCTTCCCTACTATTGGGCGTCCTTCGTGATAATTGGGGATTGCCAGTGAAAATCGTCGTTCTATTGTGCAAAACCCTGTCACACGGAGATATCACATGCTGTATACTACGACAGCGAAGCGAAACTGTGGTGTTCGCTTAGAATGCAGGCAGAGCAGAAAAATCTTGTTCGAGGGCAGCCGGTAGCGGAACGGTTGATTCCTCGTCGCCTCAGCCTGCAAGGGAAGCAAGAGGTGACGGGATGAAACAAGTACCAGAGAGATGGCAGGTTTGGACGCCGTTAGAGCGGCGGCTTTCGGCGCGCCTGAAGCACGCACCGATAGGCGCGTGCCTCGATTTCGATCAGTTTGTCCATTTGGCACGGCACGGACGTCGTGCCCCGAACTATCATGCCCTTATGTCCCATGTGGTCGCATGCCCGGCATGCCGACGCACTTACTTACAAGTGCGTGCAATAGTAAGGGCGCAAAGTCCCAGCCTAACACGCTGGCTCGCCCGTTTTTTTGTTCCTAAAGCTCTGATGTGGGCGCCTGCGACAGGTGCGGCTGCAGTCGTGTTGGCTTTTGCTGTCTGGCAAATGCAACTGCCAGCGACCCTTCCGGACGCGCGGCAACCGGATGAGCCCACTCTCACTAGCGCGCACTCCTCCTGTCTCTTATACACA
>JAOAFW010000005.1 GCA_026416065.1 Fimbriimonadales bacterium | reverse complement strand
GTTGGGGGTTCCGTGTCTAACGTCGCTGGACACGGCGTGGGCGTTGCTGCAGGCGTTGGAAGCAGGCGAGTTTGAGGTAGCACCGATTGGGTGAACGAAGAGCAAAATCGCCTTGCTGTCGTCGGCGGGGACGCCGACGCTCCGATTTTGAAGCCTCCTCGCAAACTTATTAGTCTTATAAAGGAGCGCAAAGGTTCCTTGTAAAAAAAACAGTGTGGATTGCCGTATCACACCTCCCACAAGCTGGACACTGGCAGCGCCCAAAGCCGTTCACTAAACGGAACTTGGGTTGCGCCTGCATACAACACATATCCGCCTGCCCAGCGTTCACTTGCGGTCTCGGCAAGGGCGCGCAAATGGCGAAAATCGTCGGAGCCAACTGTCGCTGCGGCTTTGACCTCTATGCCTACAATCTGTCCGCGCACGTTTTCCACAACAAAGTCCACTTCCCGTCCCTTACTTGTGCGGAAGTGGTACAGGCGATAAGTTGTCTCCGCATAGCTTATCTGCTTGATGAGTTCGGATGCGACGAAGCTTTCCAGTATCCGCCCGCGCAGCAGCGCGTCCTGAGCCAGTCGTTCCTCGCCGATTTCCAGTAGGGCAAGCGCCAGCCCCGTATCGTTCAGAAAAACCTTCGGGGTCTTGAGCAATTGCTGCCCGATGTTGGCGTGCCACGGTGGGATGCGTATAACCACCATCAGCGTCTCCAGCAACAGCAGGTATCGCTGTAGCGTGGAGTGGGCAATTCCCATTTCGCGTGAGAGGTTTGCCACATTCAGGAGTTGCCCACACTGCGCCGCGAGCAGCTGGAACAATCGTCCCATCTCCGCAATCCGCTCGATATCGGCAAGCAGGCGCACATCGCGGGTAATTAGAGTCTCAGCATATGAGCGCAGCCACACTTGAGATGAAAGCAAAGTCGGCTGCGTCACCGCCTGTGGATAGCCGCCGCGCAGCACACGCCGCCATAGGTCACTCGCGCTTGTGGCGGAGCGAATGGTAAAGTTGCCCTCGAAGGCTTGGGGCAGCCAGTTCTCGCGCCGCCCTTCCAGCTCGCCCTGCGAAAGCGGATGAAGCGATATAACGCCCATCCGCCCGACCAGCGCGTCGGCAACTTGCGGTAGTGCAAGCGGGCTGGCGGAGCCTGTGAGCAGAAACATCCCCGACTTACGCTCCGCATCGATGCGCTGCTTGAGCGGCAATAACAGCTGTGGCGCGCGCTGCACCTCGTCCAGTACTGCTCTCCCGGGCAAGGCGTCTACAAAACCCTTCGGATCTTGCAGTGCGCCCTGAAGCGTGGCGAGGTCGTCCAGGGTGACGTAGGCGTCCATCAACCCTTCACTAATCAGGTGCTGCGCCAGCGTTGTCTTACCCACCTGCCGCGCCCCTTGCAGAAAAACGGCAGGCATGACGCCCAGCAACTCCTTGAGTTTGGTAGTCACCCATCGCTCAAACATAGTGAGCAGATTCTACCCACTCAGTGGGCAGAATCTGCCCATTTAGTAGTGCGATTCTGCCAAATAGCTGTGTTCAGAACACTCCCGCCAGCTCAGGCTCGTGCGCGTAGCGGCGTTCGGGGCGGCGGAAGGCGTACAGGTGAATCAGCTGCCCCTCGTGCAGCAGCGCGCAGCCGCTGATCTGCTCGTCGTTCAGATGCGCCTCCGTGCCCAAGCCAACCGACTGGAACGACTCAGTAGGCGTATCGGCGAGCGTGTTTAGGAACCGGTCGGCGTCGTAGCGGGAGATCGGGCGCGTCTCTGAGCGTGGGCTGGTCATCGCGGTCAGGGCGTAGCTACGCAGGATTTTGGGAAACATCTTGCGGAAGGTTTCGGGCGAGTCGAATACCTCTACACCGACAATCTCGCCGTCCACCGCGAACACCGCGCCTACCTGATTGGACAGCGGCTCGAACGCCTCCAGATACGAGTCGATGTCGCGCCGACACTGCTCGTACACATCGTGTAGCGCGCCTGTTGGAGAGTAAGCGGCTGCGGCGCGGGACATATCGGCCACCTCATGCCAGATGGCACCCTGATCTGCCATCGGCGCGGCGCGCATACGGCGCATCTGACGCACCTGTTGGGCTTTTTCGGAGCGCGCCGCCGCGTGCAGCATATACTCCGACGCCTCGAACGCCGTCACGCGCTGCTGCGCCCGCGCACGGAAACCCCAACGCCCCTGCTCCACACAGGTCACGGGAATCAGCGTGGTGGTCATCGGCGCAAGCAGGATGGACACATTCAGCACGCGGTTCTGTTTCGCACCCACCAGCTCCTCGCTGTCGGGCAACAGCACGGGCATCGTCGACTTGTTCGTGGCTTTAATCGTGTTCACACTGCCACTCTCACTTACTTCCTCAATCACCAACAACCCCTTCGATAGAGCGTCTTGCATCAACAGGTAGCGCGGCTCGGCGACCGCGTCGGTCAGCAACGGGGCAACACTCAGGTTCTCACAGGACTGTACTTCACCAATCTGCAAGCGATTCAAGGTTTCTTGAAGCATTATACACAGCCACCTCCGTTTAAGATTCTGCTCACAGCAAGGCTGATGGGGCATTTTGGAGCAGTTCACTCACCCCTGCGAACAGTACCCAATTATACCTTATTAATGCCAGAAAGGTTCCTACTGAGAGGCACTTACTCAAACTGACGGCTTCAGCCGATATGAAGATGCTTCCTACGCCACTATTAAGCGTTGCTTAGGCAGTCTCTGAAACGCCTGCTTCATTACAAGCGTCTGACTCAGTGCCATGCTTCAAGAGCCTGAAATAGAGGAGCAGGCGACTGAGTGCGGTTTGCCGCGCACGGTACTCTGCATGGAGACGACTCCCAACAGCCTATGGGTGGGCACGACAGCGGGATTGTACCTCTATCGCGACCTGCGCGCCCCGGCGGCGAGTTTCTTGTCGAGTGAGACAATTAACGCCCTTGCAGTGGCGTCTGCCACCGTGTATGTCGCCGTGAAGCGCAACTGGGGACTGTATCAGGTTTCGCCCACGCTGCGTATCACGCCGATAGAGCCGCCAGAAGTGACGACGGCGGAGTATATGGAGCCGCGTGCGCTGGCGGTTTGGAACAACGCGCTGGCGATTGCCTCGACGACGGGACTCCATCGCTACGCGCTGAGCCGCCGCGAATGGGAGCTGGCAGACCGCGAGGTTTATCGGTATCTGTTGGCGACGGGCATGCGCCTGTGGGCGTGCGGGAGCCAACTGGTAGGCTTTGACCGTCAATATCGCCCTGTGGAGCGCGTCCCCGTGCGGATAGCAACGCCTCCTGTGCTGGAGCAGTCTCGCCTCTGGTGGGCGACGGCGAGCGGCGGAATCGCGAGTTTACACAGTTATTCGCTGGGGATCGGCAAGACGCAGCGTGAGGATTTCCCACTCAACGACGCCGCGATGCGTGTGGGCGGTTGGAGCCATGCAACGGCGTTGGCGCGTTTCGGCGCGTTCTGGTATGTGGGCTTGGGCGGGCGTGGGCGCGGGATGGTGGTGCGCCTGAATCTCTCATCGAAGCGCGCCGAGCTGGCGTGGCAGGGCGCGTCGGTCAACACCCTCGCGGTATGGCGCGGCAGCCTGATGGTAGGTGCACGCGATGGTCTCTACGCCCTGCGACGCGCCGAATAGCGACCGCATCGCCACGGGTATACTTTGCCCGCAGCGATGGGCGTCATCGTCGGCATCGAAGGGGGCGGCACAAAGACCGGCTGCGCCGTGCTGAATGCGCATGGCGAATTGCTCGCCTACGCCGAGGGCGGACCCGCCAACTTGAACTTCGTAGACGAGGCGACGCAGCGACAGTCGTTCGAAACCGCTCTTATGGGCGCGCTGCAAGGCATCAACGAACCCATCCGTGCGTTGGGCTACTGCGTGGCGGGCACACGCGCCAACTGGGAGTGGCTTCTTGAAAGGCTGGGCAATCCGCCTGCGTATGCGATTGAGGAGTCGCGTATGGCGATGCTCAGCACAGGCGTCGAAATCGCGCACGGCGTGTCGGTTGTGGCAGGCACGGGCTCGCTGATTGGCGGCTTCAAGGACGACGAGTTGGTTCTGCAGATGGGCGGCTGGGGCGCGCTGCTGGGGGACGAGGGCAGTGCGTACGATGTAGCGATGCGAGGCATCCGCGCCGCCGTGCGCGCATGGGACGGACGCGACCCTCACAACGAACTCATCGAAGCCGTGCAGCAGTTTTTCGGCGTCGACAATCTCGCGGAGCTGGTGCCCCTGTTCTATCAGCAGGGCGTGCCGCGCCATCAGGTCGCTGCGTTCGCGCAAAGCGTGGTGGAGACCGCCTGCAAAGGCGACCCCGCCGCACAGACGATTCTAACGCAGGCAGGCTCCGAGCTGGCGCGCGACGCCCAAGCCTGCGCCGCCCGCCTGTTCGCTCATCAGGACGCCTTCACCGTCGCGATGACGGGCGGGATGTTCAAAAGCGCTCTCTACCGCACGGCGTTTGAGGAAACCTTCGCGCAGATTTTTCCCCACGCCGAGTTCCGCATGCCTGTCATGGAGCCAGCGACGGCGGTGGCGAAAGCCGCGTGGCAACGCCTACGCAGGGGGTAGCCATACAAAGTCGCCGATGGATGCCCGCACCGACGTCGGTTGCGCGCTTGGCGGCAGGGGCGTAATCACGTGCGTGGCTAAATTCGTGCGCATCCGCAGGCGCAGCGAGATACCCACATCGTACATCACATGCCCATTTCCCGCGATAATCACAAACGCGAGGCGCGACGAGGGCACAGTGCGCTCCAGATAGCGCAACGCCGTATCCGCCATCGCTGTATCCCACACCACCTGCGCGGCGTAGAAGTTGTCGTTCTGTGTCTGCCCTGTCGGATGCCCGCCGCCCAGTAG
>JAOAFW010000407.1 GCA_026416065.1 Fimbriimonadales bacterium | reverse complement strand
TCGTGGGCTCGGAGTTGTGTATAAGAGACAGCTCTCCACTGAGCTACGGGGGCGCAATTCGAACCCAAATTATACCCAAAACCCTACGGAGGGGGGATTTGAGTGTCTGCCGTCGGGGTTGTATTAAGTGCCTCAAAGGTTGAGGCTTTTCCGACGCATGGGGCTGCGTATCACGCGGTGTAGGCTAACTCCAGATCGCCTAACGCGGGCACAGGATCGCCAAAGCGAATAGCAGTCAACACCCACGCCTCAACTGCATCGCGCAGATTCTCGAGGGCTTCTGCGGGCGTGTCGCCAAAAGTGATACAGCCCACAAGGTCGGGCGCGATAGCTGTGCAGCCATCCGGCTCACATTCAATCACAGCGCGACGAACTGCTTCCTCGATATAGTCAGTGAACGGTACCTGACGCCTTACAGGAAGCTGGTTCGTCATCGCCAAAAACTATACCACGTCAAGCGCGTCCGTCAAACCTACCACTTTACCAGTACTGGCTCCAGCGGCTGGAGGGTCAGTGTCCCTTCCACCGTTGCGCCGGTGATCAGGTTCACGCCCTTAATGGGCTGGTTCTCGGCATTTACGAGGCGCACGGTGATGGTTTCGCGCGTGTAGTTGCACAGACTGGCGACGAAGCCGTTCTCGTAGGGGGCGACGCAATGGCTCACGCCCCACACGGGCTGCTCGTTCTCGCCCAGCAGACGCAGGGGGCGCTCGACACGCCAGTTGCCCAACAAGGGCTGCAGGCGTACAAAGAGCCGACGCGCGTCCAGCAGCGGATTTCGCTCGAAAGTGGTGATTCCGGGGCGGGAGAGGCGTCGCCGCCCGTAGCGGTCAAACTGCAGCGAAGGCTCCCCAAAACCCAGCACCTGGATTCCGCGCTGTTGACGCAGCGTATCCAGCCCTGCGAACGCCTCATCAGAGATATATTGCGTATTGGCGATGATGATGCGCGATACACCATCAGGCAGGCGACGCTCCGCCAGTTGACGCTCTGTGATGAACCCCACGCGCACACCCAGCATGGTGAGTGCGATGTAGAGGCTGTCGCGCGGCACCGTCGCGTCCAGACCCTGCATCACCATATCGTACTGCGAGTAGAGGATATGCACATCCGGTTTATGGTTCTGCAGCGCGGCGATGTAGGGCGACAGGCGGTTCAGGTCAAGCGTTGTGTGCGCCAGCGCTTCCACGATTTCGGGACGATGCAGCAAGCTGCCCGCGAAGTCGCTCTTTGGGTCGTCGGTGCGCTCCCAGACCCAGAAAGTAGTCGCCGACAGCCCGCGAATCGCCTCTTCCCACAACACCGCGCGGGCATGCTGCGGCGACACATAGCGCGTCTCACGATCGCGAATGATGTGGTTCTCCGAGTTGAACACGGGTGCGTCGCGCAGCGAACGCTGCAAATCATGCGCCAGCATGGTCGTGACCCAGCCAAACGCCCACGGGGAGTCCTTGTCCCAGTTCGGATAGGTGGATGCGTCGTTGCCGTTCAGCTCGCAGAACTCAGCGAAGCGTTCGGGGTCAACGCCGCGAGGCATCTCGCGGTCGTTCGTGAAGCTCCAGCTCATCAGTTTTGCGTGTTTGGGCACGCCAGGCAGATGTCGCTCAACCGCCCTTGCCAGTTCCCTGTGCCAGTTCGCGAGTGTCTCGGCGTTGAACTCCTGCCACTCGGCGTAGATGACGCCTGCCTGATCGTTGGGGACAGGGATTTCGTCCCAGCTTTTGTAATCCGTCTTCCAGCGCGTGTTGAGCGTGATGAGGTTCTTATGGCGATTTTGCAGCCACGCCCGCCACGCTTGCTGGTGGGGGAGCGACTCGGGCGACTCGGTATTAATCGGCTCGTTGGAGAGGCAGACGCTGAGCAACGCGGACTGGTCTCTGAGCAAGGGGGCGAAGGCATCGATGTACTGGCGCAGTACCGCCAGACTCTCCGGCGTGAACAGGCTGTATTTGATAAAGCCATCACGTTGCTGGCGCAGCTGCGGGTACTGCTGATAGACCCACTCCGGCATGTAGTGCGGGCTAATCAGGTAGTCCACCTTGACA
>JAOAFW010000078.1 GCA_026416065.1 Fimbriimonadales bacterium | reverse complement strand
TTGCCCTGCGAGTCGATGAAAATCACTGTGGGCAACCCTACGACCTCATGGCGTTTCAGGGCTTCCTGCACCGTCGGGTCGCTTTCGGTGGTGGCGTCCAGCACGAGGCGCACGAACCGCTCCGACTCGCGCACCACTTCTGGATCCGTAAAGGTGTAATGCTTCAGCTCGCCACATGCCTGACACCATGTCGCAGTGAAATCGATAATCACGGGCTTGCCCGCGGCTTTCGCCTGTTCCAGTTTTTGCAGGGCGTACGGCTCCCATGCGATTTCCACTTTCGGGCGCATCATCGAGAGCGCGTTGTTCACCATCAGCGCGGCGAACACGACGCCGAGCAGCTGTTTGAAGCGCACCACGCGCGGCTGCGTAATCTCTTTGCGCTCGCCGAGCAGGAAATAGAGCGCGGTCAGCCCCAGAAAAGCGACCCACGCCCAGCCATAGACCTGCGGACTCATCAGGCTGCTCGCAAAGAAGAGCGCGACCGCCAGCAGCAGCACGCCGAAGATACGCTCCACCAGAATCGTCCACTCGCCGGAGCGAGGGATGCGCCTTTGTACGCGCTCGTAAAACAGCCCCGCCACGAAGTAGGGCGTTCCCAACCCCAGTCCTAACGCCAGAAAGAACAGGAACCCAATCATCGGGTTCGCCAGCGCGGCGACAATCGGAATGAGCGCGGCGATGACCGGACCGATACACGGTGCGGCGGCGACGCCTGCCAACAAACCCATCAGGATCGCCCCGACCCAGCCCTGGCGCGCCCCCACAAAACGCATCAGCGCAGGCGGAACCTGAAACTTATACACCCCAAACAGCGCGAGCGCGAACAGCACAATCAGCGCAATCAGCGCACCCAGCACCCACGGGTTCTGAAACTGGAACCCGAACGCCTTGCCCGCCAGCGACGCAACCGTGCCCAGAATCGCGTACATCGCCGCCATACTCAGCGCGTAGAGCGCGCTCAAGCCCACGCGCTGCCCTACCTGTCCACGCGACTGCATACTGAAAAAGCCCAGCGTAATCGGAATCAGTGGCAACACACACGGCGTGAGATTCAGCGCAAGCCCCCCAACGAACAGAATCAGCGTGAACCAGAACCACTGCCCCGTGCGGAACGATTCCTCCAGCTTGCCCACCAGCCCGCCTGAGCCGCTGCGGTATTCAACCAGCCCGCCCGATTGATCCGATTTACCCGACGCTTTGCCCCCCTGAATTGCTTCCTGATATTTAGGATTCACCGCGCCGTCTTTGTCGGCAATGGGAATTTTGATTTCAATCGGTACCGTGCGAGGCGGATAGCAAGCATTGTCATCACACGCCTGATAGCGCAGAGACGCTTTGACGGTCAAAGTTCCTTTGGGCGCGGTTTTGTCCAGCGCAATCTGGAACTTGATAGGCACGCGCCCTTCGTAAATCTTGATGGGCTTACCCTCCGAAAAGCCGAACGCCTTCTCGATGGGTTTAGGATACTCAATCTTGCCTGCCTTGTAGCCCGTGCCTGCAGGGATTCGAAGCTCGGTGGGAATGAGATAGTCTTCGGACGCAGGATTCGCGTTCACATGGTAGGGTTTATCGACCTGCATTACCACCACGCCGTTGACCGTTGCGCCGGGCGCGTAGGCGGTACGCTCCAGAATCACCTCGGTCTTGAACTGAATTTGCTTGAGCTGCGCCCATGCGATGCTTCCGTATCCAATCAGCCCCATCAGCCCGATTAGCCACAGGCGTTTCATAGGGGATAGGATACCCGTTTTTTCACGGCGCGTCTTGAAGGAGTTCCAGCAGCGCGTTTGCTTTCGCCTGTCCAACCTCGTAGTAGATTTCCAACAGGCGTTCGTAGGTTCCCTTACCTCCCAGTAGATTCCAGAACTCCTCGCCTATCAAGACGCCATCGTCGAAAGGCAGGTATCGCCTGGCATATCCCCACTGATAGTTGCTTCGGTCGCCACCATAAGGGTTATACGGCATTGCGAAATAGGTCTGAACCGCAGGCAATCCGATGCCGCGCGCCAGCTGGATACGCAGTAGTCTCTGCGTGACCTCAAGGCACTGCCCTTTGTTGGGCACGGGCGACTTCATCTCAAAGTACAGTTCGGTTCCGTTATGCTTTTTCACGAATAGGTCAGCGACTATCCGGATCGTGCGCGTGTTAGTGCCAGAGCGCGCGTTGAGTACAAGGCGCGTCATTTCAGCAAGCGAAGCGGGTTCCCCCGCATCCAATCGCTCAATCTGTTTCTCCAGAACATTTAAAGCCGCTGTATTGAGCGACCCAACAATTCTGTAGCCACGATAGGCTTCGGCATGGTTTTGCAGTGCTATCAGGCGTGCGCTCTCCTCAAACGTGGTGCCCAATCGTGTGCTGAAACTGCGCTCAAATGCGCTCACTTTGCGAAACTCTTCGGGCAGTATTGCGTCGTGAAAAGGCTTGAGGGAGGGCGTTTCAGATTGCTGCCTCAGGTATTGGCGGGGCGTGACTCGCTCGCGCGACTGCCAGCGGCGATATTCCGCAAGCATGCCCTCGATAAATCCTTCCAGATAGCCTTTGATTTGCTGGCGTGTTGCTTTGTTGATGCCTGCCACTTATGGCTTCCTCCAAACAAAGACAGTCTCGAAAAACTCGGTCGAGCGTCTCCCAGTGCGTCGGTTCACATGACGCACAATCTCGGCGTAAGGCTCCACCTGAAGCGTTTGCGCGATTTGGGGATACAGTCCGTGTTTGTCGTTCGCAACGACGATTAACCAACCGCCTGCGGGCATTGCACGGAGTGCGTTGCGGAACACCTGCACGATGTCCTGCACATAAAGCTGCTTCGCTTTTTCGGAAGCCCCGTTGCGCGCCGCGCCAATCTCGAGGTTGCTCAGGTTTTCCAACCCCAAAAGGTGATAGGCGTAAGCGTGCTGGTCGTGGTAGTCGATAAGCCCCACATAGGGGGGGCTGGTAATCACACCGTCCACCGGAGGAATCTCGGCGGTGCGGGCGTCGGCGTGGTAGACATTTACACGCGCATCGGTGCGCACATGGGCGAATTCGCGAATACGCCGCAGTGTGTCACTGCTGTAGCGTTCCAGAAACTTGAACGCTTCGGTGGTGGGTTCGCAAACGCGCCGATGTTTGTAGCAGTAGTAGGGTTCGCGTTGCGGCGTTTTGGGGAAATCGAGTTCATAGTGCGGCGTAAGCCTTGCGGAACGAGCCGAGCGGGAAAGAATGACACGCAACAAATCTTTATATTCGTAATCGCCTTGGTCAATAGTAGCGCGATAAGCGAGCAGTTCGCGAAGTGCTTGCGGCGCGTACCAGGTAAGTAGATACTCGCTATCACAGGACTCCTCGTTCGGATACGACTCGCTCGTGTCCAAGAGGCTGAGCTGGTCATCATGGGAAGTTGCCCGGCGCGCACGCTCCAGTGCGTCGTAGATTTCCTTGCGCGCCTGTTTCAGGTCATACTGAGTAGTCTTCGCACGGCATAGCATTACGTTGAAGGCGGAAATATCGTAGCCCACAGAATGAATGCCCAGCTCATTTGCCTGAACCAGCGTGGTTCCTGAGCCTACAAAGGGATCCAAAACAGTCTGTCTGGGCTGGAAAAACTTGCGAAGGAACACCTCCACCAGCTGGGGGATAAACTTGCCCAGGTAAGGGTGGAGCCGATGCACATGGCGTGTGCGCAGGCGTTCGGGCAGGTCGCGTTCTGTCCAGTTCAGGTTTAACGCTTCCAGCGGTGTATCGGGCGTGACGCTGTCCGGGCGTATCGGCTGGTAGCTTTCGTAGATGCCCACGCGGCGTTCCTCGTTCGTTAGCATGCCAGAATAACCTCCACAGGGGGCACAGGCTCCTCCACGATGGCGAGCGCGTCGTGGAGGGT
>JAOAFW010000277.1 GCA_026416065.1 Fimbriimonadales bacterium | reverse complement strand
ATCGCGTGCGTGTCCAGCCGCACAATCGCGATATACAGGCGCGTGAGGTTCAGACGGTCGTCGTCGTTCAGCACGCCCACCATCCCGAAATCCAGCACGCCAATCCGTCCGTCGGGCAGAATCAGATAGTTGCCGGGGTGCGGGTCGGCGTGGAAGAAGCCGTCTTCCAGCACCTCTTTGATAATCAGGCGCGAGGCGCGCAGAGCGATTTCGCGTGTGTCGTGCCCTGCCGCACGCAGCGCGTCCACCTCGTCCACCTTGATGCCCTGTAGCCGTTCCATCACCAGCAATCGCTCTGTGCAATATTCGGGGTAGAAGGTGGGGATATGCACCTCGTCGACGCCTCCGAAGTTGCGGCGGAACTGCTCGGCGTTGCGCACCTCACGGCGGTAGTCCAGCTCATTCAGCAGGGTGAAGGCGAAATCTTCCGCGACGGTTTCGGGGTCGTACAGTTCACCGAGTTGCGTGCGTTGCGCGAGGCTCGCCAGGTCATGCAAGATCTCCAGATCCAGCTCCACCACTTCACGGATATGGGGGCGTTGCGCCTTCACGGCGACGGGGGTTCCGTCATGCAGTTCGGCGGCATAGACCTGCGAGAGCGACGCCGCGCCGATGGGCTGGGGGTCGAAGTAGGCGAATACCTCCTCAAGGGGGCGTCCGAGCTCGTTCTCGATGGCGGGGCGCATCACTGCCCACGGTTCGGGCGGTACATCATCCTGCAGTTTGCGCAGTTCCTCGATAAACGGCTCGGGCAGCAGGTCGGAGCGGGTGCTGAGGATTTGCCCCAGCTTAACGAAGGTGGGTCCGAGTTCTTCCATCGCGGCGCGCAGGTGCTGCGCCGGCGATTCCAGCGGTTCTTCGGGCGGGCGCAGCTCGCCTTTGCTCAGCGAGAGGCGTCGGTGGACGCTGAGGTACTCCAGTGCGCCGCCGAAGCCGTGCCGCGCCAGTACGCTCACCACTTGCCGATAGCGTTGCAGGCTCCGCACGCGCCGCGTAATCGGGCGCATCGCTTACTCCTGAGGCGTCGCTTCCAGCTTCTGCAGGATGGCGTCCAGTTTCTTCTCGAGGGTCTTCATGTCCGCGTGGGTGGGCAGCTGGAGTTCTTTGAGGACCTCCTGCACTTCCTCGCGGATGAGTTTACGCAGGGCGTTGCGCTCCTTCTCGCCGCGTTTGACGAGCTGCTCGACCATATCACCGGCTTCCTCGCGCTGCGCCTGCCCGCGCTTGACCATCTCGTCGACGAGGTTCTGCGCCGTCTCGCGGGTGAGCGACACCGCGCCCAACCCCATCAGCACGCCCTGCTCCAGCAAATCGCGTATCGTTGCCATCGTCAACTTCCCTCCTGCGGCAATTATACCGACTGGTCGAACATTCGGCGACGGAGCTGCACACCACTGGGTATACTACATCCAGTTCAAACAAGGAGGACGATTCAACTTGCAAGTCAGGATGGCGGATTTAGGCAGCCAGTACCGGCGCATACGGGAAGAGTTGGAGCCCGCGCTGCTGGAGGTGCTGGCGAGCGGGCGTTATATTCTGGGCGAGCATGTGCATGCTTTAGAGCAAGAAGTAGCGCAGGCGTGTAGCGCCCGCTCCGCAATTGGCGTGAGTTCGGGCACGGATGCCCTCAAACTTGCCCTGCGCGCAGTGGGGGTGCAACCCGGCGACGAGGTCATCACAACCCCCTTCACCTTCGTTTCCACGACCGAGGTGATTGTGCAACTCGGTGCAATCCCCGTGTTTGTGGATATCGACCCCGAAACCTACAATTTAGACCCTAATCTGGTGGAGTCGACAATTACCCCGCGTACGCGGGCGATATTACCCGTGAGCTTGTATGGTCAGTCGGCGGAGATGCGCGCCATGCGGGAGATTGCCGACCGCTACGGGCTTTGGCTGATTGAAGACGCCGCGCAGGCGATTGGCGCACGGCACTACGAGGAACCAATCGGTGCGTTCGCCCACGCCGCCACGCTCAGCTTTTTCCCCACCAAAAACATCGGCGCTGCCGGCGATGCCGGGATGGTGATTACCAACGACGAACAGATTGCCTACAAGGTGCGCAGCCTGCGCGTACACGGCATGAACGGCGGCTA
>JAOAFW010000252.1 GCA_026416065.1 Fimbriimonadales bacterium | reverse complement strand
ATGTAGACCTGCCAACGGGCAATCTGGTGGGTCCCGATATCGTATATCTTGCTTCCGAGAATCTTCATCTCTATTCACGCGGCTCCATTCAGGGGACGCCTGATCTAATCGCGGAGGTGCTTTCGCCGAGCAACGCGAGTTATGACCGTGTGGACAAGCTGGACGCCTACCGCCGTGCGGGTGTGCCGTGGGTGTGGATGATTGACTCCGAAACACTGGTGGTGGAGGAGTATCAGTGGACGCCCGACGGCTATCTGCTGGTCTCCACAACGCCGCCCACGCGACCATTCGAGCCGAAACGGTTTCCCGAATTGAAATTAGAGATAGGCGCGGTTTTCAGAGCAGAGCGAGATTCCTCGCTGCGCTCGGAATGAAACCCATTCTCTGCCGTAAAAGTCTTCGTCATTCCGAGCGAAGCGAGGAATCCCAGTCAAGTTCCTTTCTGCCATGCATACCTACGACGCTTCTCATATCTGGCTGTACCATGAGCGGCTGAGCGCAATCCCCGAGGAGATGGGCGCGACGCTGGAGTACGCCGCTTGCTCGCCTAACATCAAGGAGCGACGGGACTACTCTTGCGCGCTGCTCGATGCGCAGGGCAGGTTGATTGCGCAGGCGGCGCATATCCCCGTCCATTTGGGCGCGATGCCGTCCCTGATGGCGTACCTGCTGCCGCGCTTTGAGTGGCGCGAGGGCGACATGGTTCTTACCAACGACCCTTATCACGCGGGCACGCACTTGCCCGACTGGACGCTCGTCGCGCCTGTGTTTGTGGATGGCAACCTCGCGGGCTTTGTGGCAAGCCGCGCCCACCACGCCGACACCGGCGGTGCAACGCCTGGATCGATGCCACTCGCCAGCGAGATTTACGAAGAGGGTCTGCGTATCCCGCCCGTGAAACTGGTCGAGGACGGCGTATTGAACGAATCGCTTCTGGGTTTCATCCTGCACAATGTGCGCACGCCCGATGAGCGGCGAGGCGACCTGATGGCACAAATCGGCGCGAACCGCATCGGCGTTCGCCGCCTGCAGGAACTGCTGCACAGCGAGGGCAGGGCAGTGTGGGAGGCGCGTTTCGAGATGCTGATGCGCTACAGCGAGCAGCTCACCCGCGCCGCGCTGCAGCGGATTCCACCCGGTGAGTACGATTTCACCGACTATCTCGACGACGATGGGCGTGGCAACCGGGACCTGCCGATTCGAGTGCGTGTTGTCTCGCCCAACACAGAGGCGGGAACTGTACGCTTTGACTTCACGGACAGCGCGCCGCAGACTGAAGGGGGATTAAACGCACCGGAAGCCGTGACCCGCGCCGCGTGTTATTACGTCGTGCGCTGCCTGCTGCCCGATGACGCGCCCACCAACGACGGCTGCTGGCGACCGATCGAGGTGATTGCCCCTGCAGGAACAATTGTTAATGCGCAACCTCCCGCCGCTGTCGCAGGAGGAAATGTGGAGACCTCGCAGCGCATCGTAGACGCCTTGCTGGGCGCGCTGGCGCAGGCGTTGCCCGACGCCATCCCCGCCGCCTCACAGGGCACGATGAACAATATCTTATTTGGCGGCTACGACTCCATGCGGCGCAGACCCTTCGTCTATTACGAAACGCTCGCAGGTGGGGCAGGCGCGCCCCCCGAAGCCGACGGCGCGTCCGCCATCCACACCCACATGACCAACACGCGCAACACACCCGTCGAAGCAATCGCTGTCTCTTATACACATCTCCGAGC
>JAOAFW010000233.1 GCA_026416065.1 Fimbriimonadales bacterium | reverse complement strand
GAGTATACCCTTAGGCACTGAACAGGAACCTGCCCCCTTTCGTCGAACTCCCCCAGTGATGAAACCGAGCGTTTTCACCTGCTTATTGTGCGCTGCGCTTGTCGGCTATTCGCAGGATTCGCTGAGTCTGGACGACGCGCTGCGCCTCGCGTTGCAAAACAACGGGGTCGCCCGCGCTGCGCTTGCCGACACCGACGCGGCGCAAGCCCGCCTCAGCGCCACCCGCGCGAATCTGTATCCGAGCATTGATATCAGCAGCAGCACAACGCGCACGCGCATCGAAGGCGGCGGCGTAAACACTGACACAACCCAACGCCAGAACGGCTTCGGACTGGAGTGGCTGCTGCTGGACAACGGGCAGCGTGAGCTGCGCATCCGTCAAACATCTCGCTCCGCCGAAGCCACGCGCCAGAACACCCGCGAGACCATCCGCCGTGTGCTGTTCCAGACCGCACGCGCCTACTACGAGGTGCTACGTCGTAAAGAGTTGCTGCAGGTCGCCGATACTGCCGTGCGCCGCGCCGAGACCCTGCTGGAGGTTGCCAAAGCGCAGGCGGAGGTCGGAACCGCGCCCCAAAAAGATGTGCTGCAGGCGGAGGCGGACCTGGCGAACGCTCGAGTGCAGCAGATTCAGGCGCGCAACGCGCTGCGCCTCGCTGAAACCGACTTGAAACGGCTGATTGGCTGGGACGCCGCGCGCGAGCTGCCTGCGCTACAAGCTCCTGAAACTGCGCCGACGCCTGACCCCCAGCTGAGCGTGACCCAGCTGTGGCAACGCGCTCGCATCCAGCGCCCCGACCTGCGCAACGCCGAACTCAGCCTGCAGGTCAGTAAAATCGGGTTGGAAACGGCACGCCTGAACAGCCTGATTCGCCTGCAAGTCACGGCGCGCGGTTTCCGCGAGTATGAGCCAAAGACCCGTACCCAAGGCAGCATCAGCGTTCTTGCCTCATACCCCTTGTTCGATGGAGGCTTGACCCGTGCGAACCTGCGCGAGGCGGAAGCAAGCCTTGAGAGCGCGCAGTTCCGCCTGCAGCAAGCCGAGCGCGACGCCTACGCCGAAGTGGAGAGCGCGGTTCTCAGTTTCCGCGAGACCGCCGAACGGCTGGAGGCGTCCCGCGTCGCCGTTGCCGCCGCACGGCGCAACTTCGACGCCGCGCAAGAGTCGCTCCGCGAAGGTGTGGGTACCATCGTGGAAGTACTGACCGCCCAGCTCGCGCTCATCACCGCCGAGACAAATCTTGTGCAAGCGACCTACGATGCCGCCGTCGCCGAACTGCAACTGCGCCTGGCGATAGGCGATAAGCTCCCCCAGGAACCCTGAGCCAGAAACCTTTACAGGGCAAATCGCAGTCTAACAGACATCGGGGATAAAACGAGGGCGTGGCGTCGGCGTCCCTGCCGACATGCGCAACTGCGCTCGAACAGTTCCCGGAATCTGGTGTATAATACACTCAGCCCAATTATGGAGGCGTAATGATGAAACGGTCTCTGTTTGTATTAGGTGTTTCGCTGCTGATCGCAGGTCAAGGCGGGGCGCAAAACGACAAATGGATTGATCTCGGTTCTTGGGAGCTCGTGGAACGCCTCGACCATGTGCAGATAGTGCAGACTCTTGGCGCTGGCGACCTGACCCACGCGATCTTCCCGCCCAAAATCACCTGGCAACCTGATTTCGGAGGCGGCGACTTCTTCCCGGCTTCTGGCTCGTGTCAACAAATGCTCTACTATCGCTTCGCCACCACAGGACAATATTACGCCTACGAGAGCGACTTTATTGTGCTGGATGATGTGCTGATTGACCCGTTTCTGGATGAGAGTGGTCAAGGGCGGTTTCGGGTGTGCCGGGTGGAAATCATGGTCTATTTCCCGCGTCGTGGCAACTACACGCTGCAGGGCTTCTGGACCGGCGCGGACAGCGATTTTCCGCCGTTTCCCACACAGGATCCCCCTGAACCCTTTCTGGGGGCGAATCGAGGCCCGCATACTGTGACCGTGCCGCAGGCAGGCGTCTGGCGCCTGGCAACGACACCCACGAAAGAGTTGTTTACCGTGCTATCGGGTCGCCTCACTGACCCCGTCAACGCTTTCACCTTCTACATCGGTTTGCGAGTCTCGCGCCCGGGCGCGTGGGTCTGCGGCAACCTGCCCGGCGACGCGAACTTCGATTACTTCCTGCAGTATGAGCCTCAGACTGAGGAGCGCTATCAGGCATATCAGCTGGAACAAAATGTTCCCGCCACCTTTGGCGTGCGCATCTACGGCGAGGCGGTACCTGCAGGCACACAACTTCAAGGAACCATCACCATCAACGGCTACGCCGGCAGCTACGAAGGCAAGCAAGCGACTATCAAAGTCAAACAGGGAACGACCATCAACACCTACACAACTACGCTCGCTGCAAATGGCTCGTACTCGCTGCGCGTGAACGAGACGGGCAACGCTGAAGTGCTGGCGCAGCTTACCCCTGGGCTGGCGAAGAAGGTCAGCCTGAACCTGAACGGCACGGTGAGCCAGAACTTCGCGCTCACTAACGGCGATGTGAACGGCGATAATGCCGTGGACGACGCCGACCTGTTGCAGGTGCTGTT
>JAOAFW010000223.1 GCA_026416065.1 Fimbriimonadales bacterium | reverse complement strand
AGATGTGTATAAGAGACAGGTTTTGCGCCGCGCCTTCCACGAACTCGGCGCGCATGCGTTTCATCTCTTCGGGCTTCTTCTTGCCCATTGCGCGGCGCAGGATGTCCGCCTTGCCCAGCGAGAACCCTGCCAGCGCCTGCACGACCTTTAGCACCTGATCCTGATACACAATCACACCGTAGGTCTCTTTGAGGATAGGCTCCAACCATGGGTGGGGATACTCAATCCGCTCGCGTCCGTGTTTGCGGTTGATGTAGGTGGGGATGTGGTCCATCGGTCCGGGGCGGTAGAGGGCGACCATCGCGGCGAGTTCGCGCACATTTTGCGGGCGCAGTTCGCGGATGTAGCGGCGCATGCCTGCGCTTTCCAGCTGGAACACGCCTGTCGTGTCGCCCCGCCCCAGCATCTCATAGGTTTTGGCGTCGTCCAGCGGCAGGTTGCGCACGTCGATTTCGATGCCGCGGGTGCGCTTGATATTCTCCACCGTCTGCGCCAGCGCGGAGAGGTTCGACAGCCCCAGAAAATCCATCTTGAGCAGCCCGATTTGCTCCAGCGCGCCCATATGATATTGCGTCACGGGTTCGCCGTCCGCCGAGCGCGCGAGGGGCACATGCTCCACCAGTGAGTCTTTGGAGATAACCACGCCCGCCGCATGCACGCTCGCGTTGCGCGTGATGCCCTCCAGCTTACGCGCCATATCGATGAGTTTGCGTGCATCGGGATTGCGCTCGTACTCCTGCTTCACTTCGGGAATGGTGAGAGCTTTCTCGATGGTCATGCCCGGCTGTGTGGGGATGGCTTTTGCGAGGCGATCCACCAGCACGGGCGGGAAGTTCATCACACGGGCGACGTCGCGCAACGCGGCTTTCGCCGCCAGCGTACCGAAGGTGATAATCTGCGCCACGCGGTCTTGACCGTACTTCTCGCGCACATATTTAATCACCAGATCGCGCCGCGCGTCCTCGAAGTCCATATCGATATCGGGCATCTGGATGCGCTCAGGGTTCAGGAACCGCTCGAATGTCAGGTCGTACTCGATGGGGTCGATGTCGGTGATGCCGATGCAGTACGACACGAAACTGCCCGCCGCCGAGCCGCGCACGCCGAAATAGACGCCCTCGCGCCGCGCGAACTGTGCAAAGTCGCGCACAATCAGAAAGTACGGCGCGAAGCCCGTGGTCTCAATCACCGAAAGCTCATATTCGAGGCGTTGCGTGTGCGTTTCGTTGTGGTTGGGGATGAGCTGCGGCAAGGCGTCATAGCACAAATCGCGCAGGTACTGCATGGCGGTCTTGCCCTCGGGCAGGTCGGGCGCGGGGAGTTGCACGCGCCCAAACTCCAGCTGCAGACTGCACCGCTCGGCGACCTCCAGTGTGTGGGCAAGTGCGGCAGGATGATCAGGAAACAGCGCCGCCATCTCCTGCGCCGACTTCACATAGAACTCTTCCGTACCGAACTTGAGGCGGTCGGGCTTATCCAGCGTGGAGCCAGTCTGCACGCACAGCAGCACATCGTGCATCTCGGCGTCCTCGCGGGTGAGGTAGTGCGCGTCGTTGGTCGCCA
>JAOAFW010000200.1 GCA_026416065.1 Fimbriimonadales bacterium | reverse complement strand
AGATGTGTATAAGAGACAGGTCCTACCGCAGCGTGGTGTTCGAGACTCTGCCGCGCACGGGCATCCCCGACTCGTTCGCCTCCTACGCCGATTACGACCTGTTTATGAGTACGCTGGAGCGCGTGGGCGTTATCGACGACCGTACCAAAGTCTGGTGGGATGTGCGCCCGCACCCGAAATACAAAACGCTGGAGTTCCGCGTGTGCGATGTGTGTACCCGTATCGAGGACGCCCTCTGCATCACTGCTATCGTTCAGGCACTGACGGCGTTTCTGGTCGACCTGCGTCTGGGTAATCGCTCGTGGCGGATCTATCACCGCGATTTGATTCGCGAAAACAAGTGGCGCGCAGTACGACACGGCGTGCGGGGCGAGTTGATTGACTTTGGCGAAGGCAAGAGTGTACCATTCGATGAGCTGGCGGAGGAGTTGCTCGCCCTGTTGCGTCCCTATGCAGAGCAGCTCGGCAGCTGGGACGCGGTCAAGCACGCCCGCAAAATCGTCAAAGAGGGAACCAGCGCGGACTGCCAGCTGCGTGTTTATGACGAGTCAGGTGGCGACCTGAAAGCGGTGGTCGACTGGCTCGCGGAAGCGACGAAAGCGGGCGCATGCTAAAGGGGGCTGGCGACAGCCACCAGCCCCCCTCGGGAGGATGAGGACTTAACGAGTACGACGGCGAAGACCGAGCAGACCCGCCAGACCTGCGCCCAGCGCCAACACACTCGTAGGCTCTGGAACAGGACGCACCAGACTCCACTCGGTAATCAGGAACTCGAAGTTTTGCAGTACAATCTCGTCGGGCAATCCATACGCCGAGCCGCCGCGCACCGTCACGGTCTCAAACACGCCCCAGCTGCTGTTGGGATCCCGATTCGCCAGAGAGGGATTGTTCTGAGGTCCGGTGATGTTGCTGGGCGTGCCCGTAATGCGCCAGCCTCGATTGCCCGGGAAGTTCGGGTCGTTAGGCGGGTTATAGCCTGTCAGCGTGCCCGCGAAGTTGAAGGTAGAGCCTTGCAAAGTGATGGTCAGAGCGTCCAGCCCGATCAGCGCACCGGGTAAGTTAATCGGGTCAGGAATGGAGACGCTGGCGACATAGTTCGCACCTAAACCCGACCCCGTGATCGAACCCGACAGCGGCAGCACGCCGAACTGGACGTTCAGGTTGGAGCCGTTCTGGCTAATTGAGGCGTTTCCGCTACGGTTCAGAGGAACAGCACCTCCGAAGAAGCTGTTTGGGGCAGGATGCGACAACAGGGCGGAAAAGCTAAACGACCAGTCGTTGCCCGCCAGATTCGGCTGGGCAGGAGCGACAACGCTTGAGGCGGCGAACAGCGCCGCAACCGCGAAAACAGCGAAACAGCTTCGTATAGTAATAACCTCCTGTTCGATGAACGCGGGTTCAAACATACAGGACAAAAGAGACGACACACCCACTCCATTTCAGGCATAAAGAGTGACGCTGGTGGGCTACTTGGAAGAAGCCCTTTGAATCTGCGCCCCGCACGCAGACATCCCCATTATACCCCATATTTTTACGGAGATACGTCTCCTGTGAGGGGCAAGTGAGGAATTTAACCAGATTTTAAGCGGGAATACCTCAAAATTCTGCTGTACCCTTCGGGGTAAAGGAGACTTTCATGCAAAAACTCTTGGCTTCGGTGGCGCTGGGCGTGACGCTCGTCAGCGTGCAGGCGCAGCAGATTGTTGGCTCGTGGCAGTTCGACGGCAACTTCAACGCGCAGATAGGCTCTGCGATAACCCCGTTCGGAGTCGGTGACTTTGAGACCGCGATTATCAACGGGCAGCAGGCAGGCGTGTGGCGATTCGACGCAGGCGCGTATCTCTCTGTGCCCAACGGTGCATGCCCAAACGGTGGAGGAGTAGAACGCCTGAACCAGTACACGCTGATTATGGATGTACTGTTCCCCACCATCACCGGCTTCACCGCCCTACTGCAAACAAACCCTGCTAATAACGATGACGCGGACTGGTTCATCAACCAGACACGTGGGATGGGCATCGCGGGCGACTATTTTGACCCGTTGAACCGCTTCCAGAACGGCGCGTGGCAGCGTGTGGTGGTGACGATCGACACGACCTCCCCCTCCGGCGGCGACAACTGCATCTATCGTGTTTACATCAACGGCGAGTTGCACAACATTGTGCAGCGTCCGTCAGGCTGGGGACGGGATGGGCGATTCTCGCTGCAAGATGTGATTCTGATCTTTGCAGACAACGACATGGAAACTGCGCCCGGCTGGATTAACAATCTGCAAATGCGCAACTACGTGATGTCCGATGCCGAGGTCGCTGGTTTGGGTGGTCCCACCGCCAGTAGCCTGCCGATTGTAGGCGGCGTCACAGGGTCGTGGAACTTCGACGACACCTTCGACGCCCAATTCGGCGCACCTGCCCAGATGGTCGGCGTGGGCTTTTTCACTGATGAGGTCATTAGCGGACAGAATGCGCGCGTACTGTCGTTCGAGCGCAATACTTATCTGCGTGTTCCGCACGGCATTCTCCCGAACGGTGGCGGAGCTCGCGTAAACCAGTACTCCGTGATTATGGACATTAAGTTCCCTGCAAACCGCGTCAGCTTCAACGCCTTCACTTCGTTGTTCCAGACTGATCCGCAACCACTTGCCAATGACGGGGACTGTTTCATTAACGGTGCGAACGGCATCGGCATCAGTGGTGATTACGGTGACCCGACGAATGTGCGTTTCACCCCGGGCGAATGGCAACGTATCGCCCTGGTGGTAGACACGACTACCCCCAATGGAAGCGCGACCTACAAAAGCTATGTGAACGGCGTGCTACAGAATCAGGTACAAGCGCCCGGTAGCGGCTGGACTGTAGACGGACGCTTTGCGCTGCGGAACACCTTCCTTGTGTTTGCAGACGACGGTAACGAGGTCGCCGGCGGTTATATCAACAGTCTGCAGCTGCGCAACTACGCGATGAGCGACGCGGAGCTGGCGGCGTTGGGCGGTCCCAGTGCGGCGGGTATTCCCATCCCCATCGCGGGCGATGTGAACCGTGACGGCTGCGTGGATGACGCCGACCTGCTGGCGGTGCTGTTCAACTTCGGTGCGAACAACCCCTGCATCGCGCTGGAAGACCTGAACCGCGACGGGGTGGTGGATGACGCCGACCTGTTGATTGTGTTGTTCAACTTCAGCAGCGGCTGCTAAGCGAGCTGAGGGCGAGGCGCGCCGCCTCGCCCCTGCCGCATATTATTTCTTCCCCTCCGCCGCTTTCTTGAACTTCTCGTAGCGGTCTTGCAACTCTTTCTTCACATCATCGTTGATGGAGTCGTCCTCCGCCACAAGGTCTAATGCCTTCTTCTGGTACTTCAGCGCGCTCTGCACGTCGCCGCTTTTGAAGTAGGCGTAAGCGAGCGTGTCCAGAATCAGGGCGTTTTTCTCTTTGGTCAGTTCGACGGCTCGGCGGGCAATAGCAATCGCTGCCTGGTAGTCGGGCGACTTAAGTGGCGGCTTCGTTGCATCGTCTACAATCGTCCACGCAATCTGGTTCAGTGCTTGTGCGTCGTCCTTAAAGTCGTTCTGAGCCAGTTGCAGCGCATAGGCATATGCCTGTTTCTCGTCTGCACGCAGCAGTGTCTCGAAGCGTATCAGCTTCAGCACGGGGAACTCCGTGTACCTGGGAATCATTTCGTCCAGCTTTTTCAGCGCGTCCCCGTGCTTGCTCTGTTGCATTAACTGCACATACTCAGCGTAATCTTTCTGAAGCGCTGCCATCTGCTCTTGCTGGCGTTTCTGGCGTTCAGCCTCGGCTTTCCAGTCGAACTTGCCTGCCAGCACTTGCTCCAGCACCTCGTCGAGATTATCCATCGGACGCCCAATCCAGACGATTCGCTTCTGCGAGTCGACAACGAACGCGGTCGGGATACCGTCTTGCTTAGCAGCCTCCATCCACGCTTTGGCGATGACGCCCTCGGCGTTATCGACCGCGACCACATAGTTCATCTGGTCGCCCATATCCCGCACGAACTGCTCCACGCGCTGGATGTGGGCTTCAGGGTTTTTCTTGTCTACTTGTTCCCACACGCTTACGCCGATAATCGTGACTTTATCCTTGTATTTTTCGGCGAGCTTGGTCAAGTGGGGGATTGATTGTCGACAGGGACCGCACCACGTCGCCCAGAACTCCACGACATAGACTTTGCCTGGTTCAAACTGTCGGATGGGTTGACCCTTAATCCACTTCGCAACAGGCAGGTTCGGGGCGGTATCGCCTACCTTCAGCTCTTGAGCCGATCCGGCGAGCGCAATCAGCAACGCTGCTCCCAGTAGTGTGAGTCGCATCACATTCACCTCGTGCGATAGTATACCGCTGTTCAGCAGGAAAAGGGGCGCAGGGCTCGAATCGATTCCACACTGGAGGAGACCGATGCGAATCTTATGGACGGTTGCGGTGCTGAGCCTACTGAGTTATTGGGGACTTGGGGCGTCTGGGCAATCCCCCTCGAATCAGCAACAAGTGATCAAACTGTTCAATGGGCGTGATTTGACGGGCTGGAAAGCGTATCTTGCGGATCCCAACGCGAAGATGGAAGATGTGTGGCGGGTGGAAAAAAACGTCCTCATCTGCAAAGGCGAGCCGCTTGGCTATATCTACACGGAGAAAGATTACAAGAACTATATTCTGAAACTGGAGTGGCGTTGGGCGCCCGACAAAAAGCCCGGCAACAGCGGCGTGCTGCTGCGTGTACATGGCGAACATAAAATCTGGCCCCGTTCGGTGGAGGCGCAACTAATGCATATGAACTCTGGTGACTTCTGGCTTATCGACGGCGCGCCCTTAGTTACCGACCCCGCCTACATCGACAAAAATGCCGAGCGCCATCGCTGGCGCATGAAGACCGCCGAGAAACCGGCTCCAGAGTGGAATCAGTACGAAATCATCGTGCAGGGCGATAAAATCACGCTCAAAGTGAACGGTGAAGTCGTCAACGAAGGCAGGGGTGCAGAAGTCATCGCAGGCAAAATTGCGCTTCAATCCGAAGGCGGCGAGATCCACTTCCGCAATATCGAGCTCATACCGTTAGAGAATTAGCGACCTGGGGTATCCTTAGGGCGAAAACGCTATGGTCGACCGGGTTCGTAAAAGCTATGAACTGGGCGAGCTGGTTGAGGCTACAGCAGGGGACGACCCCTTCGCGCTGATGCAGCAGTGGCTGGAAGACGCTCTGAACGCCGACATCGTCGAGCCGAACGCGATGTGTCTTGCCACAGTGGACGCGGAGGGCAATCCCGATGCACGGTTCGTACTGTTGCGCGGCTTTGACGAGCGCGGCCTGGTGTTCTACACGAATAGTCAGAGCGCGAAAGGCAAGCAACTTATCAATCGCCCTTACGCGACTCTGGTGTTCTGGTGGGGTGCGCTGGAGCGTCAGGTACGCATTCACGGGCGGGTAGAACAGGTGGACGAAGCGGAAGCGGATGCCTATTTCGCTACACGTCCGCGCGGGCACCAGCTGGCAGCGTGGGTGTCGCCGCAGAGCGAGCTAATCCCCGACCGAAACTGGCTGGAGCGGCGCGCCTCCGAGGTCGAGCAGGAGTTTGAGGGACGTGAGGTGCCCCGACCACCCTACTGGACCGGCTACCGCTTGGTTCCCGACTCGTTCGAGTTCTGGCAGGGTCGACGTAATCGCCTGCACGACCGATTGCTTTTCACGCGCCAGCCTGAAGGCGGCTGGAAGCGCGCGCGTCTGGCGCCCTAACAGGCTGGGACTCGACTTGTCGCACCCCTGCAGTGTGGTGTCAGAGAAAAAAATGGCTCTCTTGCAGGCTATCTTCAGGGGCTATCTGCCTGACAAAGTGGGAAATCTCTGGTTGTGTAGATTATGTTGGATACAAAGCTACTCCTCTGGGGGTTTTTCGGGCAGTTCCTCAAGGGTATTCAGTCCAAAATAGTGCAGGAACAGGGGGGAGACACCATACAGGGTAGGCTTGCCGGGTGCGTCTTTTCGTCCGAGTTCCTGAATCAGCCCGCGAGCGAGCAGCTGGCGCACGGTGTGGCTACTATCCACGCCACGCAGGGCGTCGATCTGCGCTTGGGTGATGGGCTGTTCGTAGGCGATAATCGCGAGTGTTTCCAGTGCGGCTTTGGAGAGGCGTTTTTGGGACGGGTTCAGCAGGCGTGCGATGTAGAAAGCAAACTCCGATTTCGTGGCTAGCTGGTATCCCCCTGCCAGCTGCACCAGCTGGATTGCGCCGCGTTCTCCCAGCTCCTTCTGGAGCTGGTGCAAGGCGGCTTCCACCGCATCAGCTGACTCGCCCGTCGTCTCGCACAGCGTCTCCAGACTGAGCGGTGCGTCCGCAACGAACAGTAAAGCGTGCAAAATGTCTTTCAGTTCGGGTGTCATGGTTTTTGGCATACGGCGACGATACTCACGCCGAACGGGAGATTGGAACGTAATAGCCAGCGCGTTTCACCATCCTGAAGGCGGATGAGTGCATGATTGACCCATCGGGGCACAGGCACGACTGTCGCGGCAGGCGCGCCCGGTCGCAGCCGATCCAACCAGCGCGCAATTGCGATTAGGGGGCTCAGCAGGCAAAGCGAATAGGAGAGTTTCGGCACACGAAACCCAGCCTCACTGAGGCGTGCCCGCAACTCACGTGCCGTGTAGCGACGGTAGTGTGCCAGCGCGATGTCGTGCTTGCTCCAGAGCCAGCGGTAGGCAGGCGTGCTGAGTATCAGGTAGCCGTTCGGTTGTAAAACGCGGAACAGTTCACACAACGCAGGGC
>JAOAFW010000187.1 GCA_026416065.1 Fimbriimonadales bacterium | reverse complement strand
ACAAATGCCCGCGCTGCAACAGTACACGCCTCGTGCGCGACCCCGATGTACTGGACACATGGTTCTCGTCCGCCATCTGGCCCCACACCGTGCTGGGCTGGCCCCGCGATACGGAGGAGCTGCGCCTGTTCTATCCGACCGATGTGCTGATTACCGCGCAGGAGATTCTCTATCTGTGGGTAGCACGGATGATTATGACGGGGCTGTATTTCAAGGGCGACATCCCGTTCCGCGATGTGTATATCCACGCCACTGTGCTGAACAAAGAGGGCAAGCGGATGTCCAAGTCGCTGGGCACGGGGATTGACCCGCTGGAGCTGATAGAAAAATACGGCGCGGACGCCCTGCGCTGGTCGCTGCTGCAACAGGCAGGGATGCAGCAGTCGATTCGTTTCTACGAGGAGCGTGTGGTGAGCGCGCGCAACTTCGCCAACAAGGTGTGGAACGCCACGCGCTTCGTGCTAATGAATCTGGAAGGGGCAGACCTGCACATCCTGCGTCAGTACGGTGCACAGCCTGCCGACGCGCTGGACCGATGGGTTCTCAGCCGCCTGCAACAAACAACTCGAGCCGTGCAGGACGCCCTCTCACGCTACTGCTTCGACGACGGCGCGAACGCGCTGTACGAGTTCATCTGGAGCGAGGTGTGCGACTGGTACATCGAAGCCGTCAAGCCCCGCCTGCAAGACCCCACCCGCCGCGAGCAGACTCAAGCGATGCTGGTGTATCTGTTTGACCAGCTGCTGCGCTTGCTGCACCCGTACATGCCCCACCTCACAGAGGAACTCTGGCAGGCGGTTGGCGCGAGCGAGGTGGAGCCAGCCCTGTGCAAGGCGCGCTTCCCCGTGGCGAACCCTGAGCTAATTGACGACGCCGCCGAAGCCGAAATCGCGCAGGTGTTCGAAACGATTCGTGCCATCCGCAACCTGCGCGCAGAGGTGAAAATCACGCCCGGTGTGCAAATCCCTGCCGTGTGGCTGAACCCCACGGAGTCGGAGAGTGCGGAACGCCTCCAACGCCACGCGGCGATGATTGGGCACTTGGCGTGGTGTGCGGAGGTGCGCTTTGGGCAGCCTACCGAGCGCGCCCTGATGAACCCCGCCGCCGGCGCAGAGGCGTTTCTGCCCATAGCAGGGCTTGTCGACGTCGCTCGCGAGCGCGAACGCCTTCAAAAGGAACTCGCTAAGCTGGAAGGCGAAATCAAGCAGGTGCAGGCGCGGTTGCGCAATCCGCAGTTCGTGGAACGCGCCAAGCCCGAAGTGGTACAGGAAACCCGCCAGCAGGAGCGCGAGCTGCTGGAGAAACACGCGCGGCTGAAAGCGCGGCTGGAGCAGCTGGGCGAATAGAGCCACTCTCTTTGTAGGCGGGCTACATTTCCTGACGCCCGCTCAGCGCGTACACGAGAGTGGCAGCGTCTGCGTAGTCCAGCTCGCCGCCGACAGGCATTCCGTAAGCGATGCGCGTCACACGCACGCCCATCGGCTTCAACAGGCGTGCAATATAGAGCGCGGTAGCATCCCCCTCCACATTCGCTGGGGTAGCTAAAATCACCTCGCGGGGGTGTTCCGTACGGATACGCTCCACCAGCTCGCGCAGTTTCAAATCTTCAGGTTGCACGCCCTCTGCGGGCGAGATAAGCCCATGCAACACATGATAGAGCCCACGATACTGTTCCAGGCGTTCCAGTGCGACCACATCACGCGGATCGGCAACAACACAGAGCAGATCCGTCTCCCGTGAGGGGTCGCGGCATAACTCGCAGAGTTCACTCTCGCTCAAGAAGAAGCACCGTTGACACAGGCGAGTGTTCTGTCGAGCCAGCATGAGGCTCTCTGCAAGGCGCAGCACCTCTTCTTCGGGGCGCCGGATCAGATAGAGCGCGAGGCGTTGTGCCGAGCGCGCCCCAACGCCCGGCAGACGCTCCAGCTGCTGCATCAGCAGGCGTAACGAAGGCGGGAACAACATCGCTTAGAACGGCAACCCAAGCTTATCCAGCCCCAGCCCACCCGTGAGCTGGCTCATACGCTCCGCACGGACGTTCTCCGCTTGATTCTGTGCCTCGCGTACCGCACTCACGATTAGGTCTTGAAGCATCTCGGGATCGTCCGGGTCGATCACGTCCGGTGCAATCTCTAAGCTCATCAGCAGACCTTTGCCGTTCACGGTTGCTTTGACCACGCCGCCTCCGGCTGTGGCTTGCACTTGCAGGTTATCCATCTCCTCCTCAAAGCGCTGGGCTTCTTCCATCATGCGCTGCGCCTGTTCCATCATCTGGCGCATCGAACCGCCACCGGGGATTTTGGGCATCTTCATCGGTTATCGCCTCCACTGCTGTATTGTACCCTGCAACTGTGCAGGATATAAGGATACGGAGGAGGGGCGATATGGGTTAAAATTAGGGTAATGCGGATTGACCCGAAACTGGACGCCTATCGCGAGTTGGGGGTCGCCCCGAACGCTACGGCGGAGACGATTCGTCAGGCGTACTTGGCGTTGGCACGGCGGTATCATCCGGACCGTGCGCCCGCCGGGCGGGTTGCAGAGTATGAGGAGCGTATGAAGCGCATCAACTCTGCTTATGAGGTGCTGAGCAATCCCGAATCGCGTCAGCTGTACGACCGCCTGCGCACCCCGCAATTGCAAAACGGCGCGCCGAAACGCGGCGTCTCGGCAACGACGCCCCATGCTCAGCCACGCGATCCCTACACACAGATGCGTGCGGGCTATCAGCAGCGACTGTACAGGGTACAGGCGTCCACGCAGGGTCTGCCCCCCTGGGCGCAGGCGATGTCGGGACTGTTTGCGGGGCTGGGGCTGGTGACAGGCTTCGTTCTGGGGTTGCCGTTCGGAATCATCGGCTGTATCCCCGGTGCGATGGTGGGGATGGTTGCGGGCATGCTGGTAGGACTGTGGGCGGTGTATGTGTTCGCTCTGGGGCTACCTGCTGCGCTGCTGGGAGGGCTGGGGTTTTGGATGGCTCAGGAAACGGGGCTTTGGATAGGGGGACTACTGGGACTGGGAGTCGGAGCTGTTTGGGCGCGCCGTTTATGGCGACGCGCCCACATCCGCCCCCATTACCACTCGCGATAGGGACGCCCGTCGCTGCCTATCCCCTTCGCCGGGGAGCGCACCTTCATCGCGCCCGTTTTGGAGTCACAGTAATACTCCAGCTCTTCACCTGAAATAGGGCACTTAGGCACCTCGCTGAGATACGGACCGTTGTAGTACTCAGGATTGAGCGCCATCGGACGCCTCCAGCGATCCAGCCCCATCTGAGGGGGTTCTGTGGCGGTCAAATCGCTCAGGTCGGTCGGGTAAATCCCTGTATCGTGATAGAACACCAGAATCGCGTTGCGCACTTCCGCCAGGCTCACCCGCAGTCGCGCTTCCGGGTCGCGCGGCAGGTGGTGCGACACACGCGGACTGAACGCCGCTAACACAGCCACACTCATCA
>JAOAFW010000184.1 GCA_026416065.1 Fimbriimonadales bacterium | reverse complement strand
AGATGTGTATAAGAGACAGAACCCGACCCGTACGGGCGCGGTTCCCGCGCCCTGCCCCACATTAAGAGACGGCTTAATATTGGAGGGACTTAAGTCCCTCCAATATTAAATCGTTCCCTTTTGCTTTCTTCCACTGAGAGGGCGCACAGCAACAACCCCCTCCCAACCCTCCCCGTGAAGAGGGAGGGAGCTGGGACGTGGGCGACGGTGGCTCCTCCCCCGTGAACGGGGGGAGGAGCCACCCTGCCCGCGCCTTGACTCCCTCCCCGTTCACGGGGAGGGTCGGGGTGGGGTCAACGCTGCCGCCCTCGTGTGGACTGCCCTGCGTCGATGTGGACAACGACGCCAGCATGCGCGAGTTGACCACCATTCACAGCCCGATGGCGGATATGGGACGCGAGGCAGTGAGGCTACTGTTGCAGATAATCGAACACGGCGAGCCTGCGCCCGCAGAGCCAATCCTGCTGTCCGGCACGCTAATCGTGCGCGGCGCGTGCGACAATGCTGTTGAGAACGCAAACTCAGGACAGGCTATTCAGAACTGGTCAGCGATTCCCGTCGCTTGCTAATCCTTCGCGGCTTCAGATACTGCCGATTCCACGCGAACACGAGCGTGAACACCAGCGCAATCGCTGTAATCGGCAGTGCAAAGTATTGCATTGCCATCGTGTACTCATCCAGCGCGTCATGGTGGCTGGAGTAGAGAATCAGGTACACCGTGTACGCGATATAGTAGCCCACGAACAGTGCGCCCTCCCACCGCTTGATGGCAAAGCCGTTGAAGAATACCGGGAAGCATGCCAGCGAAACAGCAATCATCACGAGCGCATCGAAGCGTAGCACAGCGGGCGCGACCGCAACGCTCACGGGCGCGACCAAGCTGCTGAAGCCCAGAACGGACAGGATGTTGAAAATGTTGCTCCCTACCACATTCCCGACGGAGATGTCCCGCTCGCCACGCATACTCGCAATCACCGAGGTCGCCAGTTCGGGCAGCGAGGTGCCGACCGCCACGACTGTCAGCCCAATCACCAGCTCGCTGACGCCGAGCGCACGCGCCGTCGCCACTGCGCCTTGAATCAGCCACTCGGAGCCAAGCACCAAGCCCGCTAAACCAAAAACGATGAGACCGCCTAACTTGAGATAAGTCCACCCGTTGCGTGGGATTGCCCCTGCCTCCTCCAGCTCTTCTTCCAAAATCGGCTCCGAACGCGCCGTGCGCGCCATCCACACCAGATACGCCGCGAAGATGCCTACCAGTATCGTGCCGTCCAGGCGCGTCAGCTTCCCATCGTAGCCCAGCGCGAAGAACAGGAGCGCAGTGCCCATCATCATCGGCACTTCGATCTTAATCAGGCGAATACTTACGGCAAGGGGCGCGACCACCGCTGATAGCCCCAGTATCAGCAACACATTTACGATATTGCTGCCGACCACATTGCCGACGGCGATATCGGGCTGCCCGCGATAGGCGGAGAGGACAGAAACGGCGAGTTCGGGCGCGCTCGTGCCAAACGCCACCACGCTCAGCCCAATTACGACGGGCGGTACGCCCAGCAGCGACGCGAGCCGCGACGCGCCCCGCACCAACCACTCACCGCCGCCTATCAGCAGCAACAGCCCCGGCAGAATCAGCCATGCTTTTTCCAACGCCTCAGCCGCCTCCTATCGCAAGCCATACACAAACGCTGCTACAAGCAGCAGCAAAGCGCCCAACATCATTACCAGCGCATACGAACGCACATACCCGCTCTGAACCGGGCGTACCCAATTGCCCAGCACCCGCGCCGACGCGCCAACGATGTTCACGAGGGTATCAATCAGGCTCTCCACAATAACGGCGAGGATTAGCGCGAACGCGCCGCCAAAGTTCACGCCCACCGCGCGCATCACGCCGTCGTAGCCCCACTGCTTGTACGCTGCGCCCCACACGCCGCGCAGCTGCGCCTCTGCCTGCGGAACGCCCCGTCGATAACGCGCCACGCCGAACAGAATGCCCAGCACCGCCGCGCCTAATGCAATCCCGAACACCAAGCCCTTGCCCGCATCCGCACTCAGGAACAGCTGCTCCTGCGTGAGAATCGTAGGCTCCGCAACGGGTTTCAGGAACTCGTGAAACGCTTTTTCGCCCGGCAGCAACCAGCCGAACAGCACGGAGCCGAGTGCGAGCAGCCCCAGCACGCCCAGCACCGTCGCGTACCGCTCGCGCGGCGGCTCATGATGATGGTCGTGGTCTTCATGCGCGGCGGGCGGCGCGAAGAACACCACCCACACCATGCGCGTCGTATACGCCGCCGTCAGCCCCGCTGTCAGAATCCCCACGCCAAATAGCACGGGCGCGAAGTTCACCAGCTTCGCATTATACACGCTCAGCAGAATCGCCTCTTTTGACCAGAAGCCCGACAGGGGCGGTATGCCCGCAATCGCCAGCCAGCCGACCAGCATCGTCGCCGCCGTGATAGGCAACGCCCGCGCCAAGCCGCCCATCCGCCGAATGTCGCCCTGATGGTGCAGCGCAATCAGCACGGAGCCTGCGCCCAGAAACAGCAACGCTTTGAAAAACGCATGTGTGGCGACATGGAACATCCCCGCCCAGAACGCCCCCACGCCGCACGCCAAGAACATGTAGCCCAGCTGGCTCACGGTGGAGTACGCCAGAATGCGCTTCAGGTCGGTCTGCGCTATCGCAATCGTGGCGGCGAAAATCGCCGTGAGCGCGCCTACCCCCGCCACTATCCCCATCGCCATCGGCGACATCTCAATGAGTGGATGCACGCGCACCAGCAGATACACGCCCGCCGTGACCATCGTGGCGGCGTGAATCAGCGCAGAGACGGGCGTCGGACCCGCCATCGCGTCGGGCAGCCAGAAATAGAGGGGCAACTGCGCCGACTTGCCCGCTGCCGCCAGAAAGAGTAAGAGCGCAATCGCCGTCGCCGCCCAGCCCGCGTCACGCAACACCGTCAACGCCAGCGCGTTCACCTGCCCAAACGAGAGTGTGCCAAACAAAGCAATCACGACAAAAGTCGCCAGCAGGTAGCCTGCGTCGCCGATGCGGTTCACAATAAACGCCTTGTTCGCCGCGTCGGTGTTCGCCTTCCATTCAGAATTGCGATAGAAAAAGCCAATCAGCAGGTAGCTGCACAGCCCCACGCCCTCCCAGCCGATGAACATCACCAAAAAGTTGCCCGCCAGCACAAGGGTCAGCATAAAGAAAATGAACAAGTTGAAATAGGTGAAAAAGCGCGGATAATCTTCGTCATCCGCCATGTAGCCTGTCGCGTAGAGGTGAATCAGCCCGCCCACGCCCGTCACTATCAGCGTCATCAGCACCGAGAGCGGGTCTATAATGAACTCAATCGGGATGCTCAGACCAGCGACTTTAATCCAGTCGGTCAGCAGATGGGTTATGCTGCGCTCCGCTTCAGGCAATCGAAGCATGGCTTGGAACACCTGCCACCCGAGCGCGAACGCGCCCAGCACGACGCCTGTGCCCACCGCGCCGACGAGCCACTTGCCTGCTTTCTCGCCCAGCGTGCGCACCAACCAGCCGCCCAACAGCGCGTGAAACAGGCTCCCTGCCAACGGCAACGCGAGTATCCAGAGTATGAGTTCTTTGGGCAATCCATCCATAGTGCCGCGCTCCTGCGCGAAAGATTATACCTTCTCGCTAGTTCACATACGGTGTGAAATATGGAATAATCGCCTGGGTGAGTGGGCATGAACGCAAATGTGCAAATACAGATACCGAACACCGAGCGGGTTCTGGAGGGAGTTTTAGCATCGCTGGACAGGCAGTCGATGCGTCTGAGTGTGCGCATCGAGGCGGGAGTGGAACTGTTGCGTCCGAACATGCTGGCGCAGGCAATCCTGATGGTGGGAGGTGCGCCACGTAAACTCACTGTGTTGGTGAACCCTGCTGATGAAACCACTGTGAACCTGACTCCGATCTCGAGCGCGCAGTGTTGTGAACGCCGCGTTCGGAAGCGCTATCCGGTGAATATACCCCTGGAAATCAGTATAGGTGAGACAAAGCTTTCAGTGCGCGTGGTCAACATCAGCATAGGTGGAGTAGGCTTACACGCGCCTCAGGCGTTGGAGGTCGGGCGCATTTTCGCGTTCACCCTGCCCTTGCTGGCAGGTGAGCAGGCGTTGCAAGCGCACGCGGAGGTGCGGCACCGCCGGGAGATAACAAACGAAATGTGGTACATCGGCGCGGCATTTGTGGGTTTGAACCGCGCCGATGAGATGTGGCTAAGGAAATTATTCCCCTGAGAGGCTCTCAGCAAGGAACAGAGCGGCTATTGTCCCCCGCCCAGTCCACCGCTGGCGCCTTTTCCTTTCATCGGGCCCTCGTAGTAGCCCGAGGCAGACGGCTCAGGAGGCGCAGTAGCGCTTTGACGCCAGAACCACGCCGCGCCGAGAACCACCAGCGCTATCGCCAGGATGATGAGCAGAGTTTTTAGGTTTCCCATAGCCTACTCCTTGTCCACAGAGTAGTAGCGCTTGTACACGCAGCCAGTGGAGTCGGTGGACAGGTAGCGCTCGCTGTTGCGTGCAATCCACTTTGCGTGCCCATCACAGAAGATGTGCGTTCCACCACCGCTGTGGCTGTCTGCGGACTCACAGCCCATCGTGGTACCGAACCCGCCGCTGCGGATGATGCCTGTAAAACCATCCGTTACGATTGCCGTCTCCGCCGGGCGGCGCGGTGTCGCGAACGACATCACCGACACGCGCACATCGCTCCCTGCGAACTTGTAGTAGGGATCCTGCTGCGTGCAGTTGCCACCAGTCGCAATCTCGCCGAAGCCGATACCGTAGTGTGCGTGGT
>JAOAFW010000136.1 GCA_026416065.1 Fimbriimonadales bacterium | reverse complement strand
TGCACGGGATTGTAATAGGTGAAAGCAATCAGCGGTGTCTGCAAAGCGGGGCTAATCCCGGCGATGGCTTCCAACACCCGTGGCAGCGTTGTGCCATTTTGCAAAGCGCGGTGCATCGCCGCCTGTATGACCGGACCGTCGGCTAAGGGGTCGCTGAACGGGAACCCTACTTCCACCATATCCACGCCCGAGTCCTGAAGCAGGTGGAGGATGTCCGGTAGTCGCTCCAGAGAGGGGTCGCCCGCCGTGATATAGGCAATCAGCGCGGCTTCGCCACGTGCTTTGAGTCGCTCGAAAATGGGTTCTAACCGTTCAGTGCGCATGCGTGAGGGATTCTACCTGAAATTGCGCAACGTCGCTAAAAACGAGCCCAAACCCCGCAAAAATGTGGTATAATAAGAATACTTTTACTATTTGAAGGAGGCTCAACATGAAACGCGGGATCGGTATTTTGGGTTTCCTGATGGCTATCTCCGCAGTTAGCCACGCACAAACGCTTGTCTCGATTGGCAACGGCATCTCTGGCGATACCCGACTCGTAATCCCTGTTGACCCTTACGGCGCTTGGTATGCGGATTTCACGACAGGCGCAAATCGCGGCGAATTTTATGACCCTGTAGGCACACTGGCTGCAGACTACCCCACTTTCGCAACCGGAACTTACCTCTTCGTTGGAACCAGCTATCGTACGGCGTTAAATCAGGAGCCGGGCTGGGGCGGTAGTTCCAGCTGGGCTGGCAACCTGACACGAACCGTAGTGAGCGGTCCCACTGCCTCTAACTACGCTTACAACGACGGCGTGAACGACACAGCAACATCACGCTTCTCTGTAACCAGCGGCGACGGCGTGGTGAATTTGAGCTTCGACACGCTGGTCGCTGTGAGACGCACTTCGCACGTTATCGTTCGCTACCGCATCACGAACAACGCCGCAAGTGCGATCAGCTTCAAACTCTACCGCGTATGGGATCTGGATTTGTTTGAGCCGGGTGAAGGCGCGAGCTTCTACGAGGACGATGAGGTTTGCGGCGGCGTGTACGGCGGGCAGGGCTACGCTGTGCAACGCGAATTGGGCAACAGCGCTCTGCAGTTCTCGCTGAGCAGCCTGAACCCCATCAATGGCTACGCTGCTGCGAAACGCACCCATAACCCGAATCCGAGCGATCCCAACTGCCCTGCTATGGGCTACGGCACCGACATCCAGGAGTGGAATGCCTATGGCATCCCGGCGTGTTGGCTGAACTACGTAGCGTATTTCGGCGCAGGGCCGGGGTGCAGCGGGAGCAGTTTCACTCAGGGGCAACCCGGTTTCGGCGACGCCCACATCGGCGTAGAAGTGCCGGTCTCAATCGCCGCGGGAGGCTCTGCGGAGGTCATCTTCATCCACACTTACGGCAGTGGACGACCTGCGACTTGCAATCTTGCCGATGTGAACCTTGACGGGATTGTTGACGACGCTGATTTGCTCGCCGTGCTGTTTGCGTTCGGCAGCAGCGCGCCCAACGCCAATGTCGACGCGAATCTGGACGGCGTGGTGGATGACGCCGATCTGCTGCTGGTGTTGTTTAGCTTCGGAAGTACGTGCTAAGCGGGGTTTTGTACCCCATGTCAGCGGGACACGGACGCTACGTGCGTGCCATGCGTAGCGTCCGCGTCCCTGCCAGCGAGATATTGGCTCCGCCGACTCATCCGCCCATCGGATAGCCGTCGCGTTGCAGCACACGCTCGGCGAGCTGGTTGGCGGCGTCGATGGCGTTGAAGCGCGGGAGGGGGATGTGCATCGTTGTCTCGCCTGCCCCAAGCGCGTTCAGCACGAGGTTTAACTTCTCACTGAGCTGTATCGCGCCCTCACGTGCAAACAGCAACGCCATCAACTCGCCTGCTTCGGCGTGCGCGCCCTGCAGTTTGGGCAGTCGCGCCAGGATGCTGTCCAAGCCATACAGGTAGACTGCCATATCGGCAATCGCGGCGGCGACTTCCTGACGCTGCTCGCGCAGGTGGTCGCCATACGCCTCCCACGCCCGCTGGAACGCTGTCAGCGTCGCCGCGCGGAACTGTTCAGCGAGCGCGTGTAGCATTCGCATAGTGTCTGCGTCCGCGCCGACGGCGTTGCCCAGCTTGCCCGCCTGCGCCCGCGCCTCCTCCAGCAGGGGCACGCCTGCCCGCTGCATCTGCCGAATCAGGTGCTGCGTGAAGTTCAGGCGGTTAATCTCATTTGTACCCTCATAGATGCGTGGCACGCGCGACTCGCGGAAGATTTTCGCAATCGGGAAGTCCTCCGTGTAGCCATAGCCGCCGTGAATCTGCACGCCCTCGTCGGCGCAGAGGTATTGAACTTCCGTGCCGTAGAACTTCAGCAGGGCGCACTCGCCCGCGTACTCCGACGCCGCCTCGCGATAGCGCAGGTGCAACTCAGGGTGGTCGGGCGGTAGGTCGTGAATCGGCTCGAACCACGCCTGCATCAGATGCCCCGTGCGA
>JAOAFW010000118.1 GCA_026416065.1 Fimbriimonadales bacterium | reverse complement strand
GCGTTGCGCTGGAGGTGCGTCAAGCATATCTGAACCTGCAAGATGCACACAAGCGGCTTACCGTCGCGCAGAAGGGGCTGGAGCAGGCGCGGGAAGCCCTGCGCCTTGCCCGCGTGCGCTTCGAAGCGGGCGTCTCCCCGCAGCTCGAAATCAGCGACGCGGAACTCGCCTTCACACAGGCGCAAACGAACTTTGTCAATGCGCAGTTCGACTACTTAGACGCCTACGCCGCGCTGCAACGCGCGATTGGCGTGATTGGCAGGCAATACGCACGACGATAGAGGAGGAAAACAGAGTATGAAAACGAGCTATCTATTCGGAGCAGGGCTACTGCTAACAGTCTCTCTCTCCGCCTGCGGGCGTGGGGGCGGGGGTGGCGCGCCCGCCCCACAGGAACAAGCCACTCAAGCCGCCGCCGTGTCCGTCGCCGTCGAGCAAATTAAAACAGGAACCCTGACTGAGTCGGCGTCCGTCACAGGCGATTTACAGTCTTACAACGACACGACGGTCGCGGCGAAACTTGGCGGGCGCATCGTGGAAGTGCGCGTGCGTGAGGGCGACCGCGTGCGCAAAGGCGATGTGATTGCCGTGCAAGACCCGACCGACTTACAACTGCAGCTGCGTCAGGCGGAGTCCGCCGTGCGCGCGGCGGAGGCGAACCTGCGTCAGGCGGAGATCGCTGCCCGCACCCAGCCTGCGCAAACCGACGCGCAGATTCAAGCCGCCAAAGCCGCCTTAGAAGCCGCCCGCGCCCGATTGCGCGCTCTGCAAACGGGTGCACGCCCGCAGGAGCGTCAGCAAGCCGAGCAAGCCGTCGCCGCCGCACGCGCCAACTTCGACCTCGCTAAAGCGAACCTCGAACGGGCACAGCAACTCTATCAGCAGGGCGCAATCCCCAAGCAACAGTTAGATTCTGCCAAGACCGCGTTCGAGGCGGCGCAGGCGCAACTGCGCCAGGCGGAGGAAGCCCTCAGCCTTGTACGTGAGGGCGCACGCCGCGAAGATATCGAAGCTGCCGAGCAAGCCGTGCGCCAGGCGGAAGAGGCGTACCGCCAAGCCACGCTGGGCAAAGCGCAGGATGAACTCGCCCAGCAGCGCGTAGACGCCGCCCGCGCCGCCCTGCAGCAAGCCCGCGCGCAAGCCACCCTGCTGCGCCAGCAACTTACCGATACCGTTATCCGCGCGCCGTTCGATGGCGTGGTCGCCGACCGCTTCGTGGAAGTCGGCGCGATGGCAGGCGCGGGCACGCCCATCGCCCGTATCGTGACGGTTGACCGCCTCTACTTCGAAGCCACGCTGCCTGAAGTGCTGCTGCGCGATGTCAAAGTCGGCATGCCTGTTGAAACGCGCGTGGACGCTTTCCCCAATCGCCTGTTCGAAGGGCGTGTGGAGGCAATCTATCCCGCCGTCGCAGATCAAGCTCGCAACCTGCGCATTCGCGTCAGCCTTGCCAACCCCGCCGACCTGCCCCTCAAAGCAGGGCTGTTCGCGCGAGGCGAAATCCGGCTACGCGAATACAGAAACGTGCCCCTCACGCCTAAACTCGCGCTGATCGAGAAAGGCGGCGCAACGCGCGTGTTCGTCGTGGAGAACGGCGTCGCCAAGCAGCGCGAGCTGAAGGTGGTCGCCACAAACACAGAAGTAATCTACGCGGCGGGTGTGCAGTCAGGCGAAACCGTCGTGGTGCGCGGGCAGGATCTGCTTTCCGATGGGCAGCCCGTGCGAGTGATTGAGGAATAAGGAGGCGACGCTATGTGGATGACCCGACTTGCACTAAACCGACCCGTCACGATTATGGTGTTCTTCGTCGCCATCCTCGTGTTGGGCTACTATTCGCTCAGCCGTATCCCCGTCGAGCTGCAGCCCAAAGTGGACTTCCCCTTCATCACCATCATCACCACCTACCCCGGCGCATCGCCCGACGAGGTAGAGACACTCATCAGCAAGCCGATAGAAGACGCCGTCGCCGGCGTGGAAGGGCTGCGCGAAATTACCTCTACCTCACAGTTTAGCGTCTCGCAGGTCGCGCTGGAGTTCTATATCGGCACCGACATCAATCAGGCGTATATCGATGTGCAGGCGAAAATCAACTCGATTATCGGGCAGCTGCCCGAGGGTGCGGAGCGACCCGTTGTGGCGAAGCTGGATACACAATCCGAGCCTGTGTTGTATATCTCGCTCGCGGGCGACCGACCCGCCTATGAACTGCGTGACCTCGCAGATAACATCATCAAGGACCGCTTCAGCAGCGTGCCGGGCGTCGCGTCGGTTTCGGTAGCTGGCGGGCAGAAGCGCGAGATTCAGGTCGCTGTTGACAAGAGCCGCCTGAACGCCTACGGACTGTCTATCAACAGTATTGTGCGCGCATTGCAAGGCGCAAACCTCAACGTGCCTGCCGGACGCATCACCGAAGGCGAGCGCGACTACAGCGTGCGCCTGCTCGGCGAATTCCGCTCGGTCGACGAACTGCGCAACCTCGAACTCTACCTGCAGAACCCGCGCAATCCCACACAGCGCGGCAGCGTGATTCGCCTCAAGGATGTCGCGGAGGTGCGCGACGGCGTGGAAGAGCGCACCGTGATTACCCGCGTGAACAGCAAAGAAGACGTGACAATCGTCATCCAGAAGTCCAGCGAGGGCAACGCGGTGGAGATTTCCGACGGCATCCGCGCCCAAATCGCACGCTTGCAGACGGAATATCCCGACCTGCGCTTCACCATCACCCAGGACCAAGCCGAGGATATCAAAGCCAACATCGCTGAGCTGCGTAAGACCCTGATTCTGGCAGTGCTGCTGGTGGTGCTGGTCATCTATTTGTTCCTCTACAACCTGCGCGGCGCGTTTATTGTGGGGCTGGCAATCCCTGCGTGTCTGTTCGCGGCGTTCATCGCGATGTATTTCGCGGGCTTCACGATTAACTTTATGACGCTGCTCGCGCTTACGCTCGCGGTCGGCGTGTTGGTGGACGACTCGATTGTGGTCATCGAGAACATCTACCGCCACCTGACAATGGGCGAGGAGCCAGCTGAAGCCGCTTTCAATGGGCGTACGGAAATCGGACTCGCCGCTGTCACCATCACGATGGTCGATGTGGTGGTGTTCCTGCCCATCGCGTTTATGGGCGGCGTGACGGGGCAGTTTTTCCGCCCGTTCGGCTTGACCGTGGCGTTCATCGTGCTGTTCTCGCTGATTGTCTCGTTCACCATTACGCCGATGCTGGCGAGCCGGTTGTATCGGCGCGGTGAGGCGTTGGAGGAGCCACGCGGCTTCTTCAAGTTCTTAGACAACCGCTTCAACGCGCTTAAGAACTGGTACCGCGGCGTGATTGCGTGGTCGTTGCGCCATCGCTGGCTGATTATTCTGAGCAGCAACGGCGCGCTGGTAGCGGTGCTGGTGCTGATTATCAGCTCGGCGATCGCGGGCAGCCCACTGTTATCGTTCCGCTTCGCGCCCTCACAAGATCAGGGGCTGATTCAGGTGACCATCAAAGCTCCCCCTGACGCCGCGCTGGAGCAGACCGACGCGATTGCGCGGCGGGTTGAGGAAGCCGCGCTCACCATCCCCGAGGTGAAGTATGTCTCCACGCTGATTGGGCGGCTCTCAGCCGGCTTTGCAGGCGCAGGCGACACGGGACCGCGCTTCGCCAGCATGCAAATCACGCTGCACGACAAGAAGACGCTGCAGGACAGCCTGATGTTCTGGGCGAAGTCGGATGAACCCCTGCGCGAGCGGCGCGACATCCTGATTGCCGATGAATTGCGCCGGAAGATTGGCGACGTCGCGGGCGCACAGATTGCCGTGAACGCCGTGTCGGGCTTTCGCGGCGGGGGCTTCGGTACGCCTATCCAAATCGGACTCGTCGGCAAAGATACCGCCACCCTGCTGGAAACCGCAGAGAAGGTGCGCAACACCATCGCGCAAATCCCGGGCATCAAGGACCCCGATCTGTCGTGGACAGCAGGCAAGCCCGAGCTGCAGGTACGGGTTGACCGCGAGAAGGCGACCGCATTGGGCGTGAGCCTCGCCGAAATCGCCGCCGCGTTGCGCACCGCCTACGAGGGCGATACCAGCGTCAAGTACCGCGAGGCAGGACAGGAGTATGACGTGCGCGTGCGCCTGCGCGAAGACCAGCGCCAACGGCTCACCGACCTGAACGACCTCGTAGTGACCTATGTGCAGGGCGCGCCCGTCTACTTGCGCGATGTGGCGACCGTCACGCTCGGGGAAGGTCCCACCAAAATCGAACGCACCGACCGCCAGCGGCGCGTGATGGTCACGGCGAACCTGATGCCGGGCTACACCCCAGGCAACATGCGTCAGGTGATCGACGCGAAGTTGCGCGAGACGAGTATCGTGCCGCCGGGCGTGCGCGTCGACTGGTTCGGCGAGAACGAGGTGCAGGCGCGTGAAGGCGTCTACATCTTCCAGGCACTGCTGCTGGGCATTATCCTCGTGTACCTGCTGATGGTCGCCCTGTTTGAGAACTGGCTCTACCCGTTCGTGATTATGTTCACTGTGCCGCAGGCGCTGGTGGGCGCACTCCTTGCGCTGATTATCTTCCGCTCCGAGCTGAACATCATCTCAATGATCGGCGTGATTACGCTGATGGGCTTGGTGGGCAAGGGCGCGATTATCCTGGTGGACTACACGAACACCCTCAGACAACGCGGTTTAGCCCGCGACGAGGCATTGATTGAGGCAGGTGCGACACGCCTGCGCCCTATCCTGATGACCGTTATCTCGCTGGTGCTGGCGAAGATCCCCGTTGCGCTGGCGATTGGGCGCGGCTCGGAGTTCCGCTCGCCGCTCGGCTTGGTGATTATCGGCGGAATGCTGATGAGCACCATCCTCAGGCTGCTGGTCATCCCATGTATGTACAGAGTGATGG
>JAOAFW010000080.1 GCA_026416065.1 Fimbriimonadales bacterium | reverse complement strand
AGTGCGCAGTTCCTCAATCGCTCCAGAACGAGGGAGAGAGTGAGTTGGTGAGTCGCGCTCTGGCTCATCAGATTCTGCAACGTACGCAGAAACTCAGAAATGCGTTACCTAAAGACTCAATCTAAAGGTAGCGTGAGTTCGGCACCGTCAGATTCTGTGGCTTTGATGCGATATACTCCCTCCTCCAGCCGACGCTGTGCAAACTCATAATATTCAGGCACTATCTCGAACCCCAGATACTGCCGTCCCATCTGCTTTGCGACCACAGCGACCTGCCCTGAGCCAAGAAACGGATCCAGCACCAGATCGCCCTCCCGCGAGGAGTACTGTAATATTTTTTTCACAAGCTCGGCTGGCAGCTTCGTTGGCGTCTTGAAGTCACCGTTCCAGTATTCGCGGGGTATGACCCAGACATCCTCCATATCCTGGTAACGTAGACTACGCCCTTCGGTGTCACGGGCGTCTGCAGGGTAGCGACTCTCCGTGTAGAAGCGACGCTGCGAGTCATCCTTGCAAACGTACAAGCAGTGGTAATGCGAGGAGACGAATCGTCGCTTCGTAAACACGCCGAATTGATACTTCCATATGATATGGTTTACAGTGATGAAACCAATCTCCTCTAAGGCGTTCAGGATGTCGCGTAGGTTGTTCCATCCTGAGAATACATACATGCTGCCTGTTTCCTTCAGTACTCTGTACGCTTCCTGCATCCATGATAGCGTGAATTCGTAATACTCTTGTTGAGGGATCTCGTTGTAGCCGTCCAGAACGCGCCCCGCCTTGCGGTTGTAATTCGATCGCTTCGCGCTGAACTCGATCGCGAACGGAGGATCGGTCACTATGAGATCGACACACGCTTCGGGCATTAGGCGCATTCCCTCGCGGCAGTCCATCAGATAGATGTGATTAGGCTGCACGATTTCCATCGTAGAGTAGTTTACCCTCAAGAGAGAACCTGTTCCACCGTTTTATGTGCGGTCACCGCCAGCGATTCAGCAGGCGTCAGGTCTGGCGCAGTCTCAGCACAGGCATAGATTTGAACTCGGGGCATTCGAGCCAACGCTTCCCATCCTGCGCCCTTTCGCCCAGCAAGCACAAGCACAGGCTTGCCCAGCGCGACCGCTTGCTGGATGAGTATCCCGACGCCTTTGCCCATCAGCGTCTGTGCGTCGACCTGTCCTTCGCCGGTAATCAGGTAGTCTGCTTGCTCAAGGCGTCGATCCCAATCGATGTGTCTCAGGAGCCACATCACGCCCGACACGATAGGCGCGTGCAGGTAGGCGTACAACCCGCCCGCCAGTCCGCCCGCTGCCCCCGCGCCCGGCATGGCAAGTAAATCGATTCCTGTATCGCGCAGGGCTATCTCCGCTAGGCGTTGCAATCCCTGCTTGAGCAGCTCCACCTGTTCGGGCGTCGCGCCTTTCTGCGGTCCGTAGACACCAGCGGCGTCCAGCAGGGTGTTTTGCACATCGGCACAGAGAATGAGCGACTTGCCCTTCAGGGGGGCGGACTGGGGCGGTACGACATGATGCAGGCGCGACAGCCCCTGCCCGCTCGTAGGGATGGGTTCGCCTTGCGCGTCCAGCAGTTGGAATCCGAGCGCAGCGAGCGCGCCTGCGCCGCCATCGGTGGTCGCTACGCCGCCCAGCCCCAGCCAGAGTTCACACACAGCGGGGTTCTCCGCCGCGGCGCGGAGCATCTCGCCCACGCCGTAAGAGGTCGCCTCCATCGGAGCGCGTTCTTCAGGGCGTAGCAGATGAATGCCTATCGCCTGCGCCGATTCAAGAACGGCAACTCCGCTGGGCAGCAGGAGCCACTCGGCGAGGCGGGGTCGCCCCAGCGCGTCACGAACCTCCGTCTGAAAGTGTTGCGCTTCGGGAAAGTGGTACGCCCAGACCTCCAGCCAGCCAGTGCCGCCGTCGGCGATGGGGCAAAGGTTGAGTTCGTCGGCGAGGACGCCGACACTGCGCACACTGTCCGTAGCGTCGGCGTCCCCGCCGACAGCCCCCGAAACGGCGACCGACGAAATCCCTTCCGCGATTACCTGCGCCGCTTCTATCGGCGAGAGCGTGCCCTTGTAGGCAGTCGGGGCGACGAGAAAGCGCATCGCTCACTCCAGCCTGCCGCGCTCTCGGGCGTAGCGGGCGGCAATCGCCTCCAGAATGCCTTCGGTCGCTGCAGGCGGTTGTTCGGGCATGCCCAACGGCTCGCGCAAGCGTTGATAAAGCTCCCACGCCAGTCGCTCGCGCGCGTCAGGGTTGAGCTGCTCCCGCCGGTCCAGAAACGCCCGAAGCGTGCGGTACTCGCTGGGGCTAATCGGCAGCAGCGGCGGCAGGTGGAACTCCAGCGGATGGGGCTGGGAGCTGACCTCTGTCAGAGTTTCCAGCGTCGGCGGGGGCGTGCGCCGCTCCTTGATAACGAAAGTGCCCGCCAGCATATCGCCCAGCCGCTGTCCGTAGGGGCTGAAAAACGCCAGCACGCCTGCCACGTTGTAGCCAATCAGACAGAGCGGAAAAGCGTCCACGAGGCGCACCAGCTCGCGAATCAGCACGGCGGTCGGCGTCACGGGCGTCCCCTCCAGCATCATCACGCGCAGCCCGAACGCCCGCTTGGCGGGAGTCTG